>DASTIZ010000127.1:0-8253 GCA_035717045.1 Chitinophagaceae bacterium | reverse complement strand
AGCAAGGAGTGTTTTGATTTTATTCACCTGCCGGCAGAAGAGCAAAAAAAATTAAGAAGCGGGATTGATAAGGGAAGGAATGTGTTTAATAAATCGAAGCAACGTAAGTTAATATTACAGGAATCAAGGAAAGGCGAAGGGTATAGAAATATTTCTATGAAGGAGTAAAATTCTAATTTCCTTTTAGTCATTATTTCTTAAACCAGCCCGATAATTTACTTAGTTCCACATTGCCACCACTAAGGATTACCCCAACTCTTTTCCGCCTGAACAAATCTTTATTCTTTATTAACGCAGCCAAAGGAACAACGGCACTTGGCTCAACTACCAGTTTCATTCTTTCATATACCAATCGCATAGCGGCAACGATATCTTCATCACTTACGGTTAAAATATCTTTTACATATCGCTTAATGATAGGAAAAGTTTTATCGCCAAGAGTTGTCAGTAAGCCATCGGCAATTGTTTTTACATAAGGAGCCTTTTCAATTCTGTTGTTTCTTATCGACAACACGGCATCAGCAGCACCTTCCGGTTCGCCGGCATAAACTACTGTGGTTGGTGAAAAATAATGCGCACTTAGTAAAGTGCCACTTAATAAACCACCCCCACCTACCGGTGCGATGATAAAATCAAGTGAGGGAAGTTCTTCTATCAACTCTTTTGCGCAGGTGGCCTGGCCAATGATCACGGTATAATTGTTATAGGGATGAATAAACTCTGCCCCGGTTTTTTCTACCACTTCATTCAGTAATTTTTCTCTTGCCTGCTGGGTAGGCTCACAAAAAAATATTTCTGCACCATATCCTCTTACTGCATCCACTTTTACCTGCGGTGAATTGTTGGGCATTACAATAAATGCTTTAGTACGCACTTCTCTTGCCGCGTAAGCAATAGCCTGGGCATGATTGCCCGATGAATGTGTGGCAATCCCTTTCTTTCGCTTTGTCTCCGGCAATGATAAAACTGCGTTCAGGCCCCCGCGGATCTTAAATGCGCCGATTTTCTGAAAATTCTCACACTTAAAAAAAACCTTTGCCCCGGATAGATTATTAATGGTATTGGAAGTAAAAACAGGAGTTTTATTGATCAACAACCTTATTCTCACATGAGCATCGATAATATGATCCTGTGTTATTTCCATTGTAATTTTTATAAGAGCACCCTGTTGATGATTCTTATTTTTCACCCCAGCCTGAGGTTTTGTTTTAAAATTGGCCCGTCTTTAGGCCGGGATCCAAATAGCGGACTATTGAATAATGCAGGGCTTTAGCCCTTTTTGCAAACATCATTCAACATTCATCCATTTCAGACAAACAGGTTTTGAAACGTTGATCCTTTTTCCTGTATCGGCTAACAAACCTGTCTGTTTATTTCTTTTAAATATTACGATCTCATCACTGTTTTGATTTGCCACCAGCAAAAAATTTCCTGATGGATCAAAATTAAAATTACGGGGGGTTCTCCCAAGTGTTGCCTGATGATCCACCCATTTCAATTCGCCGGTAGATTGGTCAATGCTAAGGATCCCAATCGTATTGCTTTCGCCACGATTTGAACAATACAGGAATTTACCATCCGGTGAAACATGAATATCAGCGCTGCCAATATCGCCAGTAAAGTCTCTTGGCAAGCCCGATATGTTTTGCAATAAACTTAAAAAGCCATTGCTTTCTATCTTATAAACAGAAATTGAACCTGTCAATTCTTCCATCAAATACGCATACTTCCCATTGGGATGAATATCTACATGGCGTGGACCAGCGCCTGCCTCCGTTATTATAAATGGCGGATTGAATTCTTTGAGCTTACCTTTTTTTGTGTCAAGACTATACAACATCACTTTATCCAGGCCAAGATCAGGAACATACAAGGTCTTATTGTTTTTATTTAAAACTGTTGCATGTACATGCGCAGTTTCCTGTCTTGCCAGGTTCACACTGCTGCCTTCATGCTTTACAGAATCTGTTGGTGCACCCAACGAGCCATCTTTATTTACCGGATACACGGCAACAGTGCCGCTGCTGTAATTTCCCACGATGACCCATTTACCGGTTTTATCAATCGTAATATAACAAGGATGCTTGCCTTGCGACGGTTGTCTATTTTTTTGCAGCAACCTGTTATTCGGTTTATTAAAAATAAAAGAAGTAACCATTCCGGGTGCATCTTCATTGACCGCATACACATATTTATTATTCGGTGAAACGACAAGATAAGAGGGATTAGATGTTTTTACCGAGCTTACAAAACTATTATCGCCGGTTTCGGTATTGAATTTATACACATAGATACCATCATCCTTTGCTGGGGACGTATAGGTGCCGATGATCAGGTATTTTTCCTTTGATTGTTGTGAAATGAGGTTCAGGTTGAGATTAAGGTTGAGAACAAGGAGAATTAAGATTGATCTTATCATATAAGTCTAGGGTTTTAAAGAAGCAGCATAATCGGCAAGTGTTATGGTGGGTTTGCCGAGATCACCCCACGCATTTTCACTTTCAAATTTCTCGGGATACTTGTTCATGGCTTCGCAAATATGATAGGCATAATTTATCCGCTGGTTGAAAAGCCCGAGAAGTTTTAATGGGGCAAGCGGGGCCTTTATCGGTTTTACGGGAGCTTTATAATTATCACAAAATACTTTAGCCGCCTGGTCCCATGTAAAAGCCTCTGATCCCTGGATCGTGTATTCCTGGTTCTCATCACCTGCTTTTTTCAATGCCCAGGCCACTTGTCTGCCGAAATCCTTTCCGGCAACAAACCACATGGGTGCTTCTGATTTTCCGACCAGCATCAATCTCGAGCCCTGTAGCATTTGTTGATCCAGGCATTCCATAAAAGTTGACGGATAAAAAATACTATAATTCAATCCAGACCTTTTGATCGCATCAACCGCGGCCCGCTTTATTTCAAATGACCACCAACTAAAGCCATTCATTCCTTCGTAATTTTTCACCAGAGAAGAAAGGTAGGCAATCCGTTTAATTCCTGTTTTCTTCGCCGCTTCAATAATATTTTTTACGCCCTCTCTTTCCGGTTGCATATCGCTTTTCTTTGAAGTTTGTGCAACAGATAGATTTAAGTAAACGATCTCATGACCTTTCATGGCGGCCTCTAGTGAGCCGATATCAAACACATCACCTTTTACAACATGAATATTCGGAAAAAGTTTTTCCACCTTTTCAACATCTCGGGCAAGCAAGGTGAGTTGAAACCCGGATCGTATCAGTTCAAGAGCAACGGGTTTTCCCAGCATACCCGAGGCACCGATGAATAATAGCTTTTGCATAAAAGGATTTAAAAAAACAAAGGTATTCCATTAATGGCTTGCAGAAACAACGCGGAACAAAGTAGAAAATATCCTGTGGAAACAAGTATGGTTTGAGTTTTGGTTTTTGAAATATAGTAGCCGAACAGAGGTAAGAATTGCAACGAGTGAATCCCTAAAAAATGCGCAATACGAAGATCGCCATGCTCATTACTCCAGTTTACAACCGGTAACCCGGGACCGCCATCCACACCGCCTACAGTATGTTTCATTAAGGCAATCATCATTCCACCTTCGAGTGAAAAAATGATGAAGAATAAAATACCAAACCTGATACCCCACAGGTAGGCGGCCGGTATTGAAAATTGTTTTTGCCTGAAAAAAGCGAAGCATATTACGATCATTACTATGGTAAAGACAATGATCAGGACTCCCATAACACCGAACAACACATTGTTGAGCATTGAGCTATAGTTGAAATGAGATGTAGTTTGTCTCACTGACTGCGCGAATATTATCCCATTTTCAAAAAACATGGTAAATATGATCATCCAGGAATATATCCTGACTTTTTTCTGATCATCCAGGTAATACATTAGCCAGCCTGTGGTGAGGACCATGATTCCAACCGAAGCATAAAACTTAAACGGCTTCAGCCAACGGTTCACACCGAGGATTGCTAGTTCTTCAAACGGCATTAATGCCAGGCAGATCACGCCCATGGCAAGGTTGAACAGGCCAAACCAGAACAACAAAGCATTCCTTCTTTTCAGTTCGCTGAAGAAACCCATACCTGGAATTTAGTAGTTACTGATAAAATATTGCCTCGTTTTTATCAAACGGATGATCAGGTAAAGCAACAAGCCAAATGGCCCAAGCATAAAAGTAAGTAGTAAACAAGGCACAAGCAGTAAATGAGGGATGTTATTTTTCCATCCATTCTTTTTAATCCAGATCCCCACCATCAGGTCAAAGGCGAGATAATGGACCCACCCTGCGGTGACGGCGGTTTTGTTAGTGAACAATTCCATTACCCCATTAAGGGAACCGAATTTTTCAAAGTCGCCGGGAGTAAATACGTGGAGAACAAGCCATGTATAGACAATGGCAAACAATGTGATGATCACGCCGATCAAAAATTTATCAAAGCTGCCCCAGAATGGACTAAGGAGGAGCAATATTATCCATCCCAACATCGCAATCGCACTGCAAATCTGGAAAACGGAATCTGGTGACATAAGTAAGAATTTATGTGGAGGAAAATTTCTTTAGCGACGCCAGGATACGTTCATAAGTTTCTTCGTCAGGTAACCTCTGCGGCTCAAATTTTTCACCGATCACTTTTTCATAAAGCTCAATGTAGCGGTACGAAATCGTATTTACCCATTCGTCGCTCATAGCCGGTACTACTTGTCCTTCTTTACCCATAAAATTGTTCGCAATTAGCCATTCTCTCACGAATTCTTTACTTAATTGCTTTTGACGTTCCCCTGTTTTTTGCCTTTCGGCAAAGCCTTCTGAATAAAAATATCTTGATGAGTCAGGGGTATGTACCTCATCCATTAAATAAATTTCATCGTTATGTTTTCCAAATTCATATTTCGTGTCCGCAAGGAGCAAACCTCTTTCGGCTGCGATCGATTTTCCTCTTTCAAAAAGCTGTAGAGCGTATTGGCTTAACACGTTCCATTCCTTTTCGTTCGCCAATCCTTTTGCCATGATTTCATCCGGTGAAGTATCTTCATCATGTCCAGCATCGGCTTTTGTCGAGGGGGTAATGAGAGGTTGGGGAAAGGGATCATTTTCTTTTAACCCATCCGGCAAGGTGGCGCCACAAAGAATTCTTTTACCTGAGTTATAAGTTCTCCATGCATGTCCTACCAAATTTCCTCTCACTACCATTTCAATTTTGAATGGCTGACATTTTTTTCCAATCGAAACATTTGGAGCAGGAACATCAACAAGCCAATTCGGACATATGTCTCTTGTCTTCTCCAACATGTAAGCGGCAATTTGATTCAGGACCTGGCCCTTGAAAGGAATAGGACGCGGAAGTATAACATCAAACGCAGAAATGCGATCAGAAGCGATCATCACCAGCCAATGATCGCCGATAAAATGAACATCACGGACTTTGCCTTTGTAAAAATTTGTTTCACCCGGGAAATTAAAATTAGCCATACCCGAAAGTAAAAAGCTGATAAAAATTTACCCTATTAAAGACTGTTCAAGATTTTAACAACTTATCCCTGCCCGGTCCGATAAAACGATGATGATAACAAGTTGTTCAGATGGGCTTACTGCCTAAAATTTAGATTTTTACATACAAATTAGTCTTCTTACTTTTCCGTTACATTTTAAAACCAAAATTGCTTCATATGAGTAAAAGCCTGCGCTTTACGGCTGCTTGCCTGGTCACCGTCTTATTTTCTCTTCAAGCTCTGGCGCAAACCGTAACCATCAAAGGAACCGTTCGTAATTCAATTTCCAAAGAAGGGGTTCCGGCTGTATCCGTCACGATAAAGGGAACTTCGGAAGGAACTTTTACTGACGACAATGGCGCTTTTTCAATGTCCACTTCATCCAGGTTACCAATCACTCTTGTTTTTAGCTCTGTGGGATTTGAGGCAAAAGAAGTGAATGTAACCGATGGTGCTGCACCTGTTGACGTGGATTTTGTTGCGGTGTCCACGTTGGGACAGGAAGTCGTGGTGGCTGCAGCCCGTACCCAGCAAAGGATCATTGATGCTCCGGTTACAGTAGAAAGATTAAGCTCTTCCGCTCTTCGCAATGCCGCTGTCCCCAACTATTATGAAGCTTTGGCCAATCTGAAAGGTGTTGATATGCATACGGCAAGTTTAACATTCAGAACTGTTTCGACGCGAGGATTTGTCAGTAGTGGCAATACAAGATTCAATCAATTGATCGATGGAATGGATAACCAGGCCCCCGGGTTAAATTTCTCAGTGGGAAATATAGTTGGCCTGACGGAACTTGATGTTGATAATATGGAACTTTTGTCTGGAGCATCTTCCGCATTATACGGCTCGGGGGGTATGAACGGCACATTACTTATTACGAGTAAAAATCCATTTAAATACCAGGGATTAAGTTTTAATATAAAGCAGGGCATTAACCACGTTGATGGCAAACAAAGACCAGCCGCTCCTTATTATGATTGGTCGTTCCGCTGGGCCAAGGCTTTTAAAAATAAACTGGCGTTCAAACTCACCTGGCAGATGATGAAAGCTGAAGACTGGCAGGCTGATGATTATGATGATGTAGCCCGAACAAGCATCGTTAGCCAGATTAAACCCGGGTTGAACCGCACCACCGATCCGAATTATGATGGAGTAAATGTTTATGGCGATGAAACCAGTGCCAAACTTGATTTTGCCACGATAGCTACCGGCGCACAAGCTCAATATGCCGCGGGGCTCGCGGCAGCCGGTATTCCTAATATTGTTCCTACGCTTAATACGATCATTCCCAACGGAGCCACTTTTGCACAGATACAGACCATCCTGAATGCAACATTTACGGGTCCTGCGGCGGCAGCGCTTCCAACCATAAATCAAATGCTGCCGTTTTACTTAGGATTAAGAAACAACTGGTATCAGAATAACCAGTTTGTGTCAAGAACAGGATATAACGAACGGGACCTCGTAGATTATGGAGCATTGAATTTTAAGACAACAGCAGGTTTGCATTACAAAATAACGCCGGGAATTGAGGCATCATGGAATACTTATTGGGGTACGGGTACTTCAGTGTATACGGGGGCGGACCGCTATTCTTTACGCAATTTTATTATCGCACAGCATAAGCTGGAGTTTCGTCATAACAACTGGTATGTGCGTGGATATACAACACAGGAAAATGCGGGGCAGGCTTACCAGGCAACGGCACTGGGTAGATTAATGCAGGAAGCATTCAGCCCAAGCGCCACAGTTTGGTATCCCACGTATGTTCAAAACTATTTTACAAAACAATACACAGATTTCGCGACCGCCGGGGGAACGCCCAGTTCGTTGAATGCTCATCAATTTGCGCGTGCTGTAGCCGATGCTAACCGGCCCTTACCAGGTACAGCTACTTTTGAGAACCTAAAGACCTCGATCAGAACAAAGGCTATCGGAAGAGGAGGAGCCAAATTCCTCGATAGATCAGATCTATGGGCAGCAGAAGGCCAGCTGAATATTTCCGATATTTTGAATTTTTCTGAGAAAATTGAAATGATAGGTGGTTTGCAATGGAAACAATGGGTATTGAATTCGCAGGGTACTATTTTCGCCGATACGGCCGGTAAGATCAACATCAATGAGTTTGGCGGTTATCTGCAACTAAAAAAAGCGCTCCTGGAAGAATTCCTGACACTTACCGGTGCGATCCGTTGGGATAAGCAATCAAATTTTGATGGCCGCTGGACACCCAGGATCACGGCCGTTATGAGAGTAGCCAAAGACAATAATATTCGTCTTTCTTTTCAAACAGCCTATCGATTCCCATCAAACCAAAATCAATATATCGATTTGAATACAGGCTCCGTGACATTGATCGGCGCATTGCCTGAATTTATCAGTTATTATGGATTGAATACGGGGACCTACAGCGCTGAATCGGTAACTGCCGCCAGAGCTGCCAATAACCCCGGTTTATTACAACCTTCAACATTTAAAATTGTCGATCCCGAAAGCGTTTCTTCCGGAGAAGTTGGCTATAAAGGGCTCCTTGGAAAAAAACTTTTCGTGGACGTTTATGCCTATTACAGCCGCTATAAAAACTTTTTTGCCAGCGCCGCCGTGGTAAAAGCAGCCACACCGGCAGCAGCACTTAATCCACTAACATCCGCAGCTTATTCCTATTCTCAAAACAGCAATGAGGTGGTGAAAGCGCAAGGTTGGGGTATTGGCATTGAGTACCAAATGAGCCGCGGTTATATGGTAGGTGCAAATTTATTTTCTGATAAGCTGAGAGATCTT
>DASTIZ010000126.1:0-4091 GCA_035717045.1 Chitinophagaceae bacterium | reverse complement strand
AAGCAAATGAGTAAAGCCGGTAAGCTGGTATCTCAACTTTTTTCTATCCGCAACAGGTATGGAAAAAAATTTTCGTCGCAAAAACTCCATTTGCTGAAGGCGATAAGCAACGAAAAGCTGGCCAGTAAAAAAGACGTACAGGCGCTTCATTCGCTCTTACTTTTTCTTATTGCATATCCCGATAATCAAGCCGTTTATACACAGTCATCGATTGTTTTGCAGCAATTGCATTTATTTATTCAATCGCATAAAAAACTAAGAGATCGTCTCTACAATAGCGGTATTACCAATACACAGCTTTGTGCTGCATATAGTTTTGAAATGGTAAAATGGATGAGAACAAATTATAAAAAAAATATCCGCATCCGGTCCTTTGAAGCAGGTGAAGCGCAGATCCAGGCTATACTTTCGGTGGTGATGCCAAAAGTGGAATCAGAAATTATGCAGGATGGCAATGCTGAGTGGAGATCCTGGCTCAAACAATCAATGAAGAAAGATGAAGACCTGCTTGACCGGTTAATTGCAGTTTTTGATGAAACCGATATTCGTCCTGAAGTAAAAAATGAACTTTGGTCAGCGATCGGAATAAATATTGAAATTGATTTTGCTACACCCGATAGCCTGCCGGATTCCTTATTCATGCCATACTATCACCGTTCCCTAGTAAAAAAGAAAAAGAGTCCCCCAATAAAAGGCATTCATCCTCCGAAAGTTCTTCTTGATAAAGTAGGATCGGAAAAGATCATCGAATGCAGCAGGATGATACTGGTACGACACCTGCGTGAAATAGACCCGATCACATTCACTTCAGCAGACCTTATCAGCTATTACCGCTTACCCCGCGGACTTTCGATAGCATTGATGGGTATGGTGCCGGCAAGAAGACATCCCATTGACAGTTATATGGGATACGCAGTATTTAAAAATGGTCTGCCGGTTGCTTATGCAGGATCGTGGGTATTATTTGACAGTGCCCGTATTGGTCTTAATATTTTCCCGGCCTACCGTGGCGGGGAATCCCAATATATTTTTGAACAGGTATTAAAAATTCACCAGGGTGTTTATAGGTTAAAGCGGTTCAGTACCGATCCTTACCAGATCGGGAAGGATAACAGCGATGGCATTCATTCGGGGGCATTCTGGATATATTATCGTGCGGGGTTTCGTCCGATCTGCGACGAGCAGAAAGACATTGCAGAAGCGGAAGCGAAGAAAATAAGATCGGCAAAGGGATATCTTACACCGGCAACTGTTTTGAAGGAGCTGGCTGAATCAAGACTTGAATTAAACGTTGACAAAAAAGCAGTGCAGTTTGATGTTACCGATCTCAGCCGCGCTTATGCAGCGATTTTGAAAAACCGGTACACTAATAAACGTAAGCCGGCAGAGGAACTTGCCACAAAAAAACTGGCTGCAATTTTACAGATAAAGAATTGGCCGGACGTGAATCTTCAGTATGTACTGAAAAACTGGAGTATTCTTGTGCTTACCGCTGAGAATGAGTTGCGTAATAACACTGAGTTAAAAAAGATCTTAAAAAAATTATTTGAATTAAAAGCAAGCGGTTCAGAAGAAGAATATATCTATGGCCTGCAACGTTCAGTAGCGCTGAAAAAAATGATGGAGAAAGTGTTGGATAATTCCGGTTAAGTAGTCTTTATTTGGAGAGATTAAAGTCATTTCCCGGATCAAAAATATGGTTTACATTGTTATTATTCTCAAAGGGTCATGGCATCCAGTCACCACCTTGTAGTGATTATGTTTGCGGACATCGCAGGATATACCGCACTGATGTCCGATGATGAACAACATGCATTGGAGCTGATCAACCGCTTTAAAGATGAGCTTGAAAAAATTACGCCACAACACGAGGGCAGGATCGTTCAGTATTTTGGTGACGGTTGTGTGGTTGTCTTTGAAAGCGCTTCCCATAGTATTGATTGCGCCATGGAGTTACAAAAGGCTTTCAACGAAGCCCCTGTAGTACCGGTTCGCATAGGGATGCACCTGGGAGACGTGCTTTTCAAAAATGGGAATGTATTTGGTGATGGTGTGAACATTGCATCCCGTATAGAATCATTGGGTATTCCCGGGTCAATTCTTGTGTCCAGATCGATCCGTGACCAGATAAAAAATAAAAAAGATTTTCTGCTTGTTAGCCTGGGGAAATTTGATTTCAAAAATGTTCCGGAACCCATGGAAGTTTTTGCGTTGGCCAACCCTGGTTTTGTTGTGCCAAAACGGGAACAGATGCAGGGCAAGCTAAAGCCCCGTCCGAAAAATAAAGTCATTTTGAAATGGATAGCCGGTCTTGCTTTTATCGTATTCTCGGCTATCGCTGTCTGGTTTCTTACCAGTCAAAAGAAAACCGCAGAATCTATTCCTGAAAAATCAATTGCCGTTATGCCTTTTACGGACATGAGCGAAAGGAAAGACCAGGAATATTTCAGCGACGGGCTGAGCGAAGAACTGCTTAATCTGCTGACTCAAATCCCGGAACTGAAAGTGATCGGTCGTGCCTCTTCTTTCTCATTCAAAGGAAAAGACGAAGATCAACGAAGCATCGCGCAAAAGCTGGGAGTTGCACATCTTCTGGAAGGAAGTGTACGAAAAGATGGAAATAAAATTCGTGTAACAGCGCAGTTAATAAGAGCGGAGGATGGTTCACACCTGTGGAGTGAAAGTTATGATCGTAAACTGGAAGATATATTTAAGCTACAGGATGATATAGCTAGTGCCGTTGTACAACAACTAAAACTGAAACTCCTCCCGACCATAGCTGATGCAGGTTCCCCCGCAAATACAGAAGTCTATAATCTCATACTCCAGGGAAATTATTTCCTGGAAAAAAGAGATATGGAAAGTCTCTCCCGGGCGTTGGCTTTTTATAATAAAGCTTTAGCCATAGACTCCTTGAATGCACGTGGCTGGGCGGGCGTAGCAAAATGTTATAACCTGCAGGCCACCTGGAGCTGGATCGATCCACAGGAAGGGTATGCCAAATCGGAAATGGCCGCCAAAAAGGTGATTGAATTAGATGGAAAACAGGCAGACGGATACAGGGTATTAGGTGCAGCTAAGATGGGCCGTGGAGACTGGGCAGGAGCGGAAGACGAAATTCGAAAGGCGCTGAAACTGGAACCCGGGAACAATGACGCGTTGAGGTTAAAAGCACTTTTATACCGATCATTTGGCCGCTATGATGAAGCCATACAATTGATAAAAAAATCGATCGAACTCGACCCGATAAGAGGTATAACCTATCTTAACCATGGTTTGATTTTGTTTTATGCCAATCGCCAGGATGAAGCTATAGTTGCAATTAAAAAAGTTTTAGAGATAAACCCTGCATTTCCCCGTGCACATGCTTTCCTTGCCAAGATTTACCTGTTGCAGGGAAAGCCTCAATTAGCATATAAAGAGTTCTCAGAGGAATCGGATGAGGACTGGAAAAAATTCGGTTTGATCCTTTCATTAAGCGCGTTGGGGCGCGAACACGAAGCCGAGAAACTGTTAAGCGATTTTGTTACCGGATTTCGGAATGACCGGGCGTACCTGATTGCAGAAATCTATGCTTTTCGTGGAGAAAAGGACAAGGCCTTTGAGTGGCTGGAAAAAGCTTATAAGGATCGCGAACCAATTATTTTTATATTTCTTAAAGACGATCCTTTGTTAAAAAACCTGGAGGGCGACCCGCGTCATAAATCGTTATTTAGGAGAATGAACTTGCCCCTGAATTAGCCCACCTCAGCTGTACATAAGGTAATGCGACTTTGTCCACCAGCATGATACCACAAAAAACCAAAATGATCATGATAGACCGGGCAGGCGTAATGTAGTTTTTCTATTGTTGACAGGCATGACTCCGCGCCGGCTCATCTGCTCTTTTTTAGTTGGTAAGACCTGATGAATCTCATTGCCTTGTTAATGGCGGATCATAAAAATCATAATGGTAAAAACATAACTTGGGCAGAAACGCCAAAAAGGATTTTTTATGAAGCAAACAATATCAGCCTTATTGTTAACACTTTTATGTGTTGCGGTGAGCGGTCAGCAAACACAACCGGCTCCACAGCTGAACCAGCAAGATT
>DASTIZ010000125.1:0-4414 GCA_035717045.1 Chitinophagaceae bacterium | reverse complement strand
AAGATCATGGATTATACCTACCCTAAGCTGTTTGAAATTGCTCCCAGGGAATTAATGATAGCAACGTTGAAAGAAACCTATGATTCCGAAGATTTTTCAATCGAGATCGATTCAATAAGGATCATAACCATATTTCCTGTTTTTGTAATTAAGGATACCAGCTATGTAAAAGTGAAGCATTCGATGTTGATGAGAATGAAATATAAACAACCAGTTGATACGAATGATATGGACATCAGGAATTCGCTTGTCCCAATATTGGAACAAAGATATGGTGAAGGGAATGTTCGCTTTGATGCCGCTGCAAATTCTTTGAATATTTCCATGAAGCCTGACATGGTGGGAATAAAAGATAAAACATCAAATACATGGACCTTTGCCAATCTGGACGAAGATAATCCGGCCCTCCTTGACATGTTATTCAGCAAGGCCGTCCGTGAAAAGCTAAAGGAATTTAATTAGACCGGAGTTGATGTATAAAATCTTACGAAATATTCTTTTTCTTTTTCCTCCCGAACCGGTTCATTATTTTTCAATGAACTGTTTGCGTTTGTTATGCAGCATTGGGTTTATTAAAAACCTTATTGCAAAGATCTTCACGCCTCACAACCCGCGACTCGCGACTGAGTTATTAAAACTCAAATTTAGAAATCCGGTTGGGCTCGGCGCCGGCTTTGACAAGAATGCAAAATATTTAAGAGAGCTCGGTGCTTTAGGATTTGGTTTTGTAGAAATAGGAACGGTGACTCCTTTACCCCAGCCCGGCAATGATAAGCCAAGACTTTTTCGTTTGCCAAAAGACAAAGCACTTATCAACCGAATGGGGTTTAATAATGATGGTGTGAAAGTGATTGCTGAAAGACTGGAGAAATGGAAGTCAGAAGTCGGACGTCAGAAGTCAGGCTTCCGACCTCATGCTTCAGACCTCATCATTGGCGGCAACATCGGCAAAAACAAAATAACTCCAAACGAAGAGGCGTGGAAGGATTATGAGATCTGCTTTAAGGAATTACACCCTTATGTTGATTATTTTGTTGTAAATGTGAGCTCACCTAATACGCCCGGCTTGAGAGAACTCCAGGAAAAAGAATCGTTACGAAAGATCCTCCGGCATTTGCAGATGATAAATAATGGCAAGGCAGTTGCAAAGCCAATCTTACTAAAGATTGCTCCCGACCTGAGTACAGAGCAATTGAATGATGTGATCGACCTGGCACTCGAAATACAACTCGACGGTTTGGTGGCAACAAACACAACGATTGATCGGGAAGGCCTTGAATATCATCTTGACATTGGAACCAAAGAAACCGGTGGGTTAAGTGGCAGGCCGCTGAAAAAAAGATCAACAGAGATAGTAAGATATATTTTTGAGAAAACAAAAGGGGACATTCCAATTATGGCAAGTGGAGGGATTTTCACAAGCGCCGATGCCAATGAGAAATTTGAAGCCGGTGCTTCCTTAGTACAGGTTTGGACGGGATTTATTTATGAAGGACCATCGATCGCCAGGAAAATTTGCCAGCATCTTTCACCATTTGATAATTATTAATATTAATTAATAATTCAAACCATGGAGCATTTATTTACAAGTGAAAGCATCATCAGCTTTATAATTCTCGTTATACTCGAAGTTGTCCTGGGTATTGACAATGTCATTTTTGTGAGCATTATCCTGAACAGGCTAAAATCTGCGAAAGATCAGAAAAGGGTACGACGTATCTGGATGATCACCGGTATTGCTTCAAGAAGCCTGTTATTGATGGCATTGGGCTGGTTGCTATCTCAAAAAGGGAAAGCTGTTTTTACCTTATTTGGAAAAGGTTTCGACCTTGCGAGCATTGTGATGTTGTTGGGTGGTTTGTTTTTAATTTACAAATCTGTAAAGGAAATACATACAAAACTTGAAGGAGAAGATCCCAATTTAACTGTGCAAAAAGCAAAAGGAATTTCAATACCACAGGCTATAGCACAGATCATGCTGATAGATGCCGTATTTTCTTTTGATAGTGTGATCACGGCCGGTGGCACCGCAAAACACATTGAAATAATGATCGCGGCGGTCGTAGTGGCGATGATCGTTATGTTTTTATTTAGCCCGAAAATCTCGGCATTTGTACATAAACATCCCACAGTTAAAATGCTGGCTCTGTCTTTTCTGGTAATGATCGGTTTGAGCCTGGTGATGGAAGGTTGGGACCATGACACGGCAGAGCAGCTTAAATTAAAGAATTATATTTATTTCGGAATGGCATTCTCATTTATAGTTGAAATGCTTAACATGGCTATGCGCGGCCGCATGACAAAACAAAAAGCACATGTGGTAAAACTAAACGAACCGGTATTGGATGAAGGGCCCAATGAATCGGATATGGCTAAATAGAAGTGGACCCGGCCCGATTTGTTATTCAAGAACGTCCTTATCTTTTGACTATTTTGTATGATCTGCGGTCGTTTTGGTTTCGCAACACGTAAACCCCGTTTGGATAGTTGGAAAGATCAAGTTCTTCGTTGTTACTAACTTCTTTGCGGAGCAGACGGGCTCCTTGCATGGTATACAATTCAATGATTGTTTTTTTGTTGGTCAAGACAGACACGACACCATTTGTTATCGTTGGAAAAACGAATAGCTGATCTTTGGTGTCATCGATCTTTATCCACCTGGTATCACTGTACTCAAACCTATTGTCTTTATCTACCTGCTTAAGACGATAAAGATTGAGTCCTTTACCCGGATCGTCGTCTCTGAATTGATAAGTTAATGGTTGATTGCTAATGCCGGCTGCATTAACTTGTCCAATTTTGACAAATGCTTCTCCCGGCCGGCTTCTTTCAATCTCAAAACGGTCGCTGTTGCTTTCACTAAACGTTTGCCAATCGAGTTGTACAGCATTGTCAACTTTTCTTGCTGTGAAATTGGCGAGTTTTACCGGAAGAATACCGGTGCTTTTTGTAACAATCACTATCGAAGCGGTTATCGTTAAAGTGTAACCCGGAGGTAGAATTACGCTACTAAAGTCTCCGCTGATGGAACCCGAGGTTACTATGACGATAGCATAGGAGCCATCCGGAACAGTTCCTGTTTCAGTCACTCTCAAAGTACCACTAAGAGTGATACTATTGTCCTTAACAATTTGGTCGTGCCCGGTACCGGGACCACTCCCGTCCATTATTTCAATATCGAGTTCACTGTTTGTGCCGAGCAAAGGATAATTCAAAGGATCAGGATCTGCATAAGTTACAATAACAATACCCGGGGAAAGACCCGGGGAAAATGTGCCTGCATTCAGAAACAGGTTATTGAAATCATAGGTGCCCAAACCTTTGAATGTGCCGAGGGTATTGGTGACAGGAACATTAAATGTAGTTGTACCTGTGCTTGTCTTTCTAAATACTCCTCCACTATTATTATTAAACGTACCGAAACCAGCAACACTGTTGTTACAGGCTGTATTGATGGTACCATTGTTGTTTATACCACCGGATGGGTTAACGTTGATGTTACCATCATTCCAATTCATGGTGCCACCTAAATTGACATGAATCGTTGCCGACTGGAGGTCCTTAGGTGCAGGTGTGTTAAGTGTAAGCGTTCCCCCGTTTGCAATGGTGACTGTTCCCCCAATGAGATCCCCGTCAGACCATAACATCGTTCCATCAACCGTAATCGTGTTCGTTAAATTAAAATTCAGATTTCCGCCGTTCAAATGCAGGATACCATCGCAGTTGAGGTTACCTGATCCTGAAGCATCAAGACTCAGAGTGTTTGAACCAAGCACAAGCGTACCACCCGCGTCAATAGTAAGTTGGTCAACAGTTCTATTTGCACTTACCGTTACTGTATGCGTATTTCGGATGTTGATATTTCCACTAAGTGAAGTAGGGGGTGTGGCCGCCGGGACCCATACCGAGCCAGTGTAGGTTTCCCAGGTTGCTGGTGAAGCCCAGTTTCCAGTGCCAACCGTCCTGTAATCACCAACTGTTTGGGATCTTGTTAATGCCGGAATGAAAAAAAGAATGAAAAAGAAAACGAGGAGATATCTGTTTCTCATAAAATACACTTGGATCACACTAATATAGGAGGCTTACGATTGGTATGCAAGGTAAATACACCAGGTATGTATCGGAGTTTATTGCACAATTCCCCAAACTAACTCATTCTCCATTGCTTGCAACAGCAAAGCGAAAACTGCGCTCACCTAAATGTGTAAATCTTTGTTCCGGAAAACTTTAATTTGAGCTGTTGGCCTTCTTTTAGCGGGAGCTTTTATTGTATTGACCTGTATTCCCCACAGTCATTCACCAGCGATAGCAGGAGTTAGCATTGCGTCAATAATGTTGCTGATACTATCCCGGCCGTCTCCGTTCTTAATCTTGTTTGACCTAAACTTATTGGGGTAAAATCGTTTTGTAAGGC
>DASTIZ010000124.1:0-2109 GCA_035717045.1 Chitinophagaceae bacterium | reverse complement strand
GTAAACTCAATGCCTCATCATAACCATTTGTATGCAACGATTGGGTACCGCCAAGTACGGCAGCCAAAGTTTGTATAGTAACTCTTGAGATATTATTCATGGGCTGCTGGGCTGTCAACGTACTTCCACCGGTTTGGGTATGAAAACGAAGCATCATTGCTTTGGGATCGGTAGCGCCAAGTTCCTTCATTATCGCCGCCCACATTCTTCGTGCTGCCCGGAATTTTGCCACTTCCTCGAACAAATTGTTATGAGCATTGAAAAAGAACGATAGCCGTTTCCCAAACACATTTATATCCAGGCCCTTTTCCAAAGCAGCCTGCACATAGGCTTTTCCGTTGCTCAATGTAAACGCGATCTCCTGTACGGCCGTGCTCCCCGCTTCACGAATATGATACCCGCTGATCGAGATGGTATTCCATTTCGGTAATTCATGGCTGCACCATTCAAAAATATCAGTGACAATTCTCATCGATGGCTTGGGTGGATAGATATAAGTTCCTCTTGCAGCATATTCTTTTAAAATATCATTTTGGATCGTGCCTGAAATTTTTTGAAGGTCGGCACCTTGTTGTTTTGCCAATGCAACATAAAATGAAAGGAGAATAAAACCTGTTGCATTGATCGTCATAGATGTAGAGACGTCTTCGAGTTTTATTCCATTGAAAAGGGCCTGGATATCTTCGAGTGAATCAATAGCAACACCCACTTTTCCTACCTCACCTTCAGCAAGCTGGTGATCGCTATCATATCCGATTTGAGTAGGAAGGTCAAACGCTACACTTAAACCATTCACGCCTTGTGATAATAAATAATGGTATCGTTTATTGCTCTCTTCTGCCGTGCTGAAACCGGCGTATTGGCGCATCGTCCACAACTTACCACGGTACATATCGGCCTGTATGCCTCTGGTGAAAGGAAATTGCCCGGCCCCCTCTAAATCTCCACTACCGGGGAAGATTTCAGACAAATCACTCTTGTTATATATTTTTTTTATTTCAATACCACTGTCGGTATATTTTTTTAAAGATTCTTTCATCCTTAAGAGTTTAAAGCCCTCCCTTCGGGAGGGTTTGAGTGGGCTTACTTCATCAACTTTCTTGCTTCAAAATTCAACGCTTCAAGCACGATATTGTGCAGGGCTTTCTTATCCTGCGCAATGATCACTTCCATAATTCTTTTTCCCAGGTCAATTCCTTTCGCATCGGCGGGCAATGTTTGTGCAATTTGATTTATGATCAGCATGTTTTGTTCCTTTAAATTATTGACCGCCTGCCATGCTACCGGGCTTACATAAATCTGTTGCGAGCTATTGTATTCAAATTCCTGTTTTACACTTTCAAGCATTAACAACTGCATTTCTTTGGCGGTCAGTCCCGGCTGATTGGCGCGGCTTACCAGATTTGGCAAGGCAACTCTTTCCGTAAGGATCACCAGTCTTTCATATGCCTGAAGCTGCAGGGGCCGGGTATTATATGATGGGTCAACATTTTTTTTGTTCTCATTTTTGACAAACCATAAATAACAAACAAGCAAGGATAATAAGATTGCAAATGTGGAAAGAATCAGACTAAGGGTTGGCGTATCCATAGATTTTGTCAGGTTTTTGCAAAAATACAGGCAAAAGCCTGTCTGCTCCAAAGGAGTCCTTTGGACCGGCAGGCAGAAATTTGTTTTCCGATTTAGAAAGTATACCCTCATTTTGTTTTTTATTTTTGCCATTAAATCATAAATGATGATTGGAGTAGAAAATACGCCCGTAACGTTGACAGAGGGTGCTGTCAGGCAGATCAGATCCTTGATGGCGCAGGAAGGGTTTGATGCCACGCAGAAGCTTCGTGTCGGCGTGAAAGGTGGCGGTTGTTCGGGAATGTCTTACATCCTTGGATTTGATCACCCTACTGACAAGGATAAGGTATTTGAGATAGATGGCATCAGTTGTATAATGAATGCTGCACATGAAATGTATGTATACGGAATGGAGATCGACTGGCAGGATGGTTTAAATAACCGCGGATTCACTTTCCGGAATCCCAATGCAAGCACAACGTGCGGTTGCGGAAGCAGCTTTGGTGTGTAATCGTCAACTGAAACATGTAACAAAATAAA
>DASTIZ010000123.1:0-4145 GCA_035717045.1 Chitinophagaceae bacterium | reverse complement strand
TGTTGAGTAAGTTCATCAAGATTATGCATTAAAGGTTCTCCGCCCGTAATTACTACAATTTGCGCAGGCGTTCTCATTACTTCAGACTTCAGACTTCCGACTTCATACATTGGATATTTCTCAGCATCCCAACTATCTTTTACATCACACCACACACATCCGACATCACAACCGGCTAACCGTAAGAAGTATGCCGCTTTCCCCTGGTGAAATCCTTCACCCTGGAGGGTGTAGAAATGTTCCATCACGGGAAGTGATGTAACAATTTTAGATTTTAGTCCCGAAAGCTTTCGGGATTCGATTTCGGATTTCATTCAAACCCGAAGTTACTAAGCAGGTCTTGAATATTGTTTCTTGATTCTTGAGTCTTAACTGAAAAAAATCAGTAATCAGTAACAAATCAGGTCAGCATGAAACACTTTCAATTTTTCATCATACAAGACCGGTAAGTATTATTCAATAACGCAGCGATCGTCATGGGCCCCACACCGCCGGGAACCGGAGTTATCCATGAACATTTGGGGGCTACATGTTCATAATCAACGTCGCCTCTGAGTCTGAACCCGCTTTTTTTAGTTATATCGGCCACTCTTGTAATACCCACATCAATAACAATTGCTCCTTCTTTTACCCAATCTTCTTTTACAAATTCCGGCCGGCCCAATGCAGCGACAACAATATCCGCTGTGCGGCACAGCTCTGCAATGTTTTTTGTTTTGGAATGACAAAGCGTAACCGTGCAATTACCGGGATTTTTATTTTCACTTAACAACACACTCATCGGTCTACCCACAATATTGCTGCGCCCAATCACTACTGCATGCATTCCTGTTGTATCGATCTTATAATGCTCAAGCATCAGCATAATGCCATGTGGAGTAGCAGGAATAAAAGTTGGTAGCCCCTGGACCATTCTTCCTACGCTTATGGGATGAAAACCATCAACATCTTTATCAGGGCTGATCGTATTGATCACCTGCTCATCTGAAATATGTTTAGGCAACGGAAGCTGAACAAGAACTCCATCTACATCGGGATCGGAATTCAGTTCCTGGATTTGCTCGAGTAATTTATTTTCAGAAGTATCAGCGTCAAACCTTATCAATGTGGATTTGAAACCAACCTCCTCGCATGATCTTACTTTGGACGCTACATAGGTTTCACTGGCGCCATCATTACCTACCAGGATTGCTGCGAGATGAGGAACTTTTTTTCCTTCGGCGAAGAGTTGTGCTACAGCAATTTTCAACTGATCTTTTACCGCCTGCGACACTTTTTTACCATCTAAAATTTGCATGGCGCAAAGTTGTGGTAAACTTTGCCAAAGTTTCAAAACTTTACTGAAGTTTTTATTTTGAGAACAAGCACCGGGATTTTAACTTACAGGAAAAATAACGGCTTGGCCAAAACCTTCCTTATCCTCCTGCTTATCTGTTGCTATTCATTTGTCAGTGCGCAACCAGTTCGTCGTCCTATCGCCGCTTTATATACTGGTCTTGGTGCGTACAGCAATAATCATGTTGATGTTTTTTCTTTCACTAACAACCAGGCATCGCTGTCGCAGATGAAAAATGTTTCGGCCGGTGCTTATGGCGAAAGAAGATTTATGCTCGACGAATTAAGTCTCTATCAATTGGCGATAGCTGTTCCAACCAAATCAGGAAATTTTGGCGTCAGAGCCGGTTATTTTGGATTTAGTGAATACAATGAGTCGCAGATCGGGCTTGCGTATGCAAGAAAGCTGGGAACAAAGCTCGATGTTGGCGTGCAGTTCAATTACAATGGTGTACACGCAGGTGGTTATGGAAATGCTTCGGCTGTAAATTTTGAGATCGGAACTATTCTGCACCTGACGGATAAACTAAATGGAGGTGTTCACGCTTACAACCCGGTCGGCGGTAAGTTTGGAAAGAACGCGGAAGAAAAATTAGCTTCTATTTATACAATTGGTTTAGGTTATGAGGCATCCGATAAGTTTTTTGTCAGTGCCGGGATCGAAAAGGAGGAGAATCAACCCGTGAATGTCAATGCCGGGATGCAGTACAGATTTTTGCCGCAGGTAATGGCAAGAGCCGGGATTGCTACAAACACTTCGAACGTATATGCTGGTGTAGGCTTGTTTCTCAAAACTTTTCGCATTGATGTTGTTGCAAGTCATCATCCCCAATTAGGAATAACGCCAGGGTTGCTGCTTATCTATAATTCCAGCAAAAAGATTAATGAATAAGAAATGTATTTACGAATCATCATACTGTTCTTATTCACCATTCACCACCCACCATGCATGATGTATTCACAGGAAACGCCTGTTACAGAACAGCAGTTAGAAAATCTTACTGATGCAGATCAAACTGAAACGGAGGATGACAGTTATTTACAACAACTTGAACAGTTCAGAAAGAACCCGGTCAACCTTAATATTGCGGATGAAAACGATCTAAGGGACCTGAAAATTCTTACTGATCTGCAGATCGCAAATCTTATCTCTTACAGAAAACTGTTCGGCAAATTTCTCAGTGTTTATGAGTTGCAGGCAATTCCATCATGGGATGTTTATACGATAAGAAGGCTATTACCCTATATCACAGTGACCGAATCGGTGAACGTAAAAGAGATTTTAAAAACGCGGTTCCGGGGTGGGGAACATCATTTGCTTTTCCGGTATTCCCAGGTACTGGAGAAATCAAGAGGGTTTGATGAATCAACAAGCGGAACCAAATATCTTGGCAGCCCGCAAAAACTTTTTTTCCGTTATCGCTATCAATACAAAAATCTTTTACAATATGGCATAGTGGGAGATAAAGATGCCGGCGAACAATTTTTTAAGGGGGCCCAAAACAAAGGCTTCGATTTTTATTCTTTTCATTTGTTTGCCAGGAAGATGGGTTCTATTCAATCATTGGCGCTGGGAGATTTTACTGTCAACATGGGCCAGGGATTGATCCATTGGCAAAGTTTGGCATTTAGAAAAAGCGTTGATGTGCTAGGATTAAAAAGACAGTCGCCGGTTTTACGACCCTATAATTCTGCGGGAGAGTTTAATTTTCACCGCGGTGCCGGCGTTACGATCCAAAAACAAAGATTTGAGGCGACAGCTTTTATTTCTTACCGGAAGCTCAGTGCCAATTTTGTTGCCGATACGGTTAGCCATGAAGAATTTATTTCCTCGTTTCTGAATTCCGGTTACCATCGTACCGAAGGGGAGATCGCTGACAGAAATAAATTGGGCCAATTTACGCTTGGAGGTAATATAAAATATAAACATGCAAACTGGCATGCCGGCCTTAATGCGATTCATTTTAATTTCTCCTCGCCGGTACAAAAAAGACAGGAGCCTTATAATCTTTACGCAATCAGGGGAAAAAACTGGAGTAATTACAGTGTTGATTACAGCTATACTCATCGTAATCTTCATTTCTTTGGCGAGGCAGCCAGCGATAAGAACTTCAACAAAGCATTCCTAAACGGATTATTGATCAGTGTTGATCCAAAAGTTGATCTTTCATTCCTTCATCGGCAGATAGACCCGCAATATCAATCGATTAATGGAAATGCGCTTACTGAGAATACGTACCCATCCAATGAGAGTGGATTCTTTGCAGGCATCAGTATCCGCCCTCTTACCGACTGGCGGGTTGATGCATATGCAGACATATACAAATTCCCATGGCTTAAATTTCTCGTAGATGCGCCAAGTAATGGGAAAGATTTCTTGGCTCAAGTAACTTATACGCCTAACAAGCAACTGGAGATCTACACCAGATTCCGGGGCGAGTCAAAACAGGCAAATCAGCCCGACAACAGTACAACAACGAATTACCTTGTTTTTTTGCCAAAGCAAAGCTGGAGAACACAGCTGAATTTCAGGACTGGGCAGTCGTTCACTATCAGGAGCCGCACTGAATTGTTGTGGTTTGATAAAAATGGTGCTAACGCTGAAACGGGTTTTCTAACCTTCTTTGATATTTTCTTTAAACCACTGTTTAAAAACTATAGTGGGAATATCAGGCTACAATATTTTGAAACTAATGGTTATAATTCAAGGATCTATGCATATGAGAACGACGTCCTTTTTTATTATTCTATTCCAGTTTTCTTCAACCAGGGATGGAGGTACTATTTAAACCTCAACTATGACCTGAATG
>DASTIZ010000122.1:0-4708 GCA_035717045.1 Chitinophagaceae bacterium | reverse complement strand
ACAAATTGCAGGGCCATTTGCGCGGGTTTCAGGTTGTGTTTGAGCAGACCGATCTCAATTTGTATCAGTTCTTTTTGGGATCTTAACAATTCTTCAAGCAATTGCTCTTCCCTTTCCAGGTCCTCATAAGTTCTTATCCTTCTCTTCATATATTTTGCTTATCAAAGTGTTTCTAATGAAAGGAGAGATAACTTTCTTTCTCATCAATACGAGGATGAGTACAAGAAGTGTATAAAAAGCTGCAACGATCAAAAACCCGCCTGCGGGACTTTCTAACATGCCACCTAGCCACCATGCGGCAGCAAGGCTTAAGAAAAGCAGGATACAAAGGCTGATGAAAAAGATCAGAACTGAGTTAACAACAACTGAAGCGACATCGCTTACTTTTCTTGTGAGCCTGACTAGAGTTAATTTATAAAACGTCTCTGCGTAATCACCAGCGTGTTGGAGAATGTCTTTTGCGTCTTCTTTGAGTTTTTGTGCTTCCATTGTGAGGCAGTAGTTTGGAAAGGAACAGGCAGTGCGCCAGGGGCGTACTGCCTGATTTAATTAGCTAAAACTTTCTTTCATCCTGTTTACTTTATCTTCAGCGGCTGCTTTCAACCGGCTGCCATCGTCTGCGAGCTCTTCCAATTCTTCCTTTCCTTTTACGAATAAGTTGCTAAGGTTGTCAATCCAGTCTCCTGCTGATTTTTTGATACGGGTCCGCATTTCACTTCCTTTTTCAGGAGCGATGAGCATTCCGATCGCTACACCAGCAGCAGCAGCTCCCAGAATGCCTAAGAAAACTTTGGTTCCTGTTGTCATAATTAAAGGTTTTTATTGTCAAAGAATAATTCGCGTAGTAATGCATGCAAATTTACGTAATTATCGCATGCATCTCTACAGATCGCCTGATCTTGTTGCTGATCTTCCAAAGATCAAAGACAATAGAAACAGAACGATAAAGATGAAGAATAAAACCTTTGCAATGGAAGCCGCACCAGACGCTATACCGCCAAAGCCAAATATTGCGGCTATGATGGCAACTACTAAAAAGATTACTGTCCAGCGTAACATAAGCTTAGAATTTTAAGTTATAAAATATGATTTAAAATGATGTTCTGATTATTAGCTTAGAAAATACCGTGCCATTCGATAAAACGCTGTTGCACTTAGCATCTGGAATAATCCTTGTGTTTTTGGAAGAATCAAAAGTAATTACGTGTTTATAGGGGAATATTGAAAAAAAATCAATGATGAAATTAAGTTCTGGTTATCCTTACAGTTTAATCAAAAGCGGGTTGTTGTTTTCCTACCCCAAACTTGAAAAAGATATCAAAACAGATGTGTTGGTTTTAGGAGGCGGTATTTCGGGGGCGTTAACTGCTCATTATCTTGTACAGGAGGGAATTGATTGCACATTAATTGATGCCAGGACGATCGGGCTGGGAAGCACCTGCGCCAGCACCTCGTTGCTCCAATACGAGATTGATACACCCCTTCATAAATTAATGCAGACGATCGGCGTCGAAGGAGCGGTTCGGGCATACAAACTCGGAGAAATTGCAGTCCTGAAATTGTTATCACTCGCAGGAGAATTAAACCTGCGTGACCATGATAAAAGACCCAGTCTCTATTATGCAGCTTACAAAAAGGATGTCGAGTTCATACAGAATGAATTTAACACAAGGAAGAAATACGGTTTCGCTGTAAAATACCTTGATGAAGGATCGATCAGAAATGAATTCGGGTTTAGCTCACCAGCTGGAATATTATCCGCGATGGCTGCCGTGACCGATTCATATTTATTTACTCACCAACTGCTGCAATGCAATATTTCTAAAGGATTACCTGTCTACGACAGGACCGAAGCCGTTTCAATAAAACACAATAAAAGGAATGTGGTATTGAGAACAAAGGACGGTTGTTCCATAGTAGCTGGAAAAATCGTTTACGCAACAGGCTACGAAGTGGTAAATTTTATCTCCAAACCAATTGTAAAACTTGCAACAACTTACGCTACCGCAAGCGAGTCATTCAGTACACCGCAAAAATTCGGAAAGAATGATGCGGTGCTCTGGAATACGGCTACACCTTATTTGTATATGCGGACTACTAAGGATAACCGCATCATTGTTGGTGGTCGGGATGAGGAATTTTTTTCTCACATTAAAAGAGATCGTTTAATCCCGCGAAAAGCAAAACAGCTTCAGAAAGACTTTACAAAAATGTTTCCTTCGATTTCTTTTAAACCCGAGTTTAGCTGGGCGGGAGTATTTGGTTCTACCAAGGATGGACTGCCTTATATCGGGACTTATCATAGGCTTCCGAACAGTTTTTTTGCACTGGGTTTTGGCGGCAATGGAATTACCTTTAGCCAGGTAGCAGGAGAGATCATTGCTGCACTAATGAAAGGGAAAAAAAATAAGGATGTTGACTTATTCTCTTTTGACCGATGATGTATGAATATGTGTATTTAGGTGATCGTTCTACAGCGGCACTTTACAAGGGACGGCAATGCAATGCCGTTCGCCGGGCTGATGGTAAATGTGTACGGGGAAAAAACGGAAACATGATTGTCGTCTTTGACGATAAATTGGTGGTGGTTCAGGCCCGTCTACTGCGAAAAATAAAAAGAAACTGTCTCAAAAGTATTTTCAACACCGAGGTACAGAGATCAGGACTGACGCAGAGATTTGATATACAATGAAAGGTTTACTCTGTGTAACTCTGTTTACTCATTGGCTCTGTGTTTTTAATGGCTTTTGAGACAGCCTGTTTGTGATCTGAGAAATACCATTACATGTCACCGGGCTAATCCTTGCTACCAACCCGGATTCTGTACGAGATTCGGATTTGCTGTTATGTCTGATAAAGGAATCGGGTAATAATAATTTCGCTCTGCCCAGCTCCTTGTGATCGTCGTTAGCCAGGTGACTTCCCCAAAAGTATCGTTTGATAACCGTTGTGCATTAGGCAGGTTATTGATTGTTGCTGATACATTGACAAAAGTAACGCCCGGTATTGGTGTAGGTGCGGTTCCTTTATAAAACAATACGTCAGGCGTTCCATCTTCGTTAAGATCCATTTGGACATTTAGAGCCGGAACATACATTCCGTTCCAGGTTATTGTCATTAAGTCGCCTCGCTTCCACCTGATCAGATCATAGAAACGGAATCCTTCAAGTGCCAGTTCAATTCCCCTGTCCCTCCGGATTTCTAAAATGACCGGATCGGAGATACCCGGAAAATATTTTGATTGCAAATAGGCATCAACAACAACAGGTTTTGTCGTTAATCCGCCGGTAATCCCTGCCCTTTTCCGCAATGCCCCGATCGTTTTTGCCCAATCAGCGTCAGTAAGCAGTCCCAATTCTGCCTGCGCTTCTGCATAATTCAATAAGACTTCTGCATAACGGAAGATCGACACTGCATTATTATTCAGATCTCTTGTGTCGTAATAGGTGTCATCGAGACTCCATTTTATGGGCATATAACCGGTGAATGAATAAGCAAAGGCTGGTGGGGCAGCTACGAGTGTGGTTCCGCTTAACCTTTTATAAGGTCCCATCCTGATTGTTTGTTCCAGTCTTTTATCCCTGTTTTTTACTTCATCTTTAAACTCCATTGTTGCATAGGCCGGATTGTCTGTAAAAGGAGTGCCGTCAATTTTAAGATAGGTATTGATAAATGTCCGGATAAAATTAAATCTTACCCCGGTCGTAGAGCTGGTCATATACCAGTTTGCAGCATGAAGAATTCCTAATGCCGGATCCTGTAACGCTGCCAACATCACTTCGTCTGCAACGGGAGCAGGATTCGTAAACACTCGTCGGTAAGACAAAGATGTTCCGGCACCTTCATATAATTTAAAACCTGATTCATCCATTATCTTTTTTGCAGTTGTTGCTGCCATTGTTAATAATGCGGCAGAAGTAGCCGTTAGATTGAGGTTGGTGTGGTATTTTCTAAAGGTTCCTTCAAATAAGCATACCCTTGCTTTAAAAGCAAAGGCAACCCATTTTGTAATTAAACTTCGCGAACCATCAGAAACTGTCTTAATGTTCGCAGTCGCATAATCAAGATCGGCAATTATTGAATCGATCACTTTTGTTCTTGAATCACGACCGGCAAATAATTGCGGGTCATCGATATCCAGCGGCTTACCGATCCAGGGAACGTCACCGTACCTTTTTACTTTTTCAAAGTAAAAGAATGCTCGGAAGAATCTTGCTAAACCGTTGAAATGGCGTCTTACATCTTCTGCGACACGGGTATCAGTATTCCTTTGCAGAAAATAATTTACGTTTCTTAAATGATTCCAATCCCAATCCCAGTCGGGCCCAAGTGCAACCAGGTTATACGCCGATGCAGATGTGTTGTCTGAAATGGTAGGCCCATATGCATTTCCTCTTAAAAATGGGGGAGCATCTCTTCTGGCTCCATAATCAGACATATTATCAGCCGTATGAACATTATTTGCGCTTGGCAGGATCCGATAAAAGGAGTTTGCATACAATTCCAATCCTTTTTCACTACCGAACACTGCATCTGCCGAAGCTGTTGCTTCCGGCAATTGTTCGAGCCTGTTACAGCCAATAACAAGAGTGGCTGTCATAAAAAGCCACAGATATTGTTGTTTCATAATTATATTTTGTTTCATACTATTAGAATGTTATTGATAAACCAAAAGTGATTCCTTTGTTCATCGAGTAATTATATCCAT
>DASTIZ010000121.1:0-5292 GCA_035717045.1 Chitinophagaceae bacterium | reverse complement strand
ACCTTACGGCCGAGGAGCGAAAGGCTGTGATCGAATACCTGAAAACCCTGTAAGCGGCCAATGACATCTTTCCAGACACTTTCATTGAAAATGTACCGTGATTGTGCACCGATTGGAAACAATCCGTCTACGGCATGGAATGATGTACCCGGCAGATCATCATGGTGAAAAAATAGTATTGTTCGCAACGTACCGAACACATGGCCGGTAAGAATTGATATTTTTTAATACGCTTGAGAATGCGAACACATTTTTGCAGATATGGTTTAATAAATAGATATTTATCAAACGAACGATGCCACCCGGAAAAAATATTGGAGTTGTTTGTAACAAGCTTGCCGGTAACGGCAAAGCAATTATCCTGGCCAGGCGGATTACCGGCGAGCTGCAAACACGTAATATCGATTACACCCTGTACCACGAAGATTGGCCGTCAACTATTACCCGCTTTACTGATGTTTGGATCATTGGCGGTGATGGCACGTTAAATTATTTCTTTAACAAATACCCGGGGATAAATTTACCCATTGTTGTTTTTAATGGCGGCACAGGGAATGACGTTCATTCGTTGTTATATAGGAACAGCACATTTGAAGAACAACTGGACATTGCCCTGACGGCGGCACCCAGGCTGATCGACGCCGGCAAGTGTAATGACAAATATTTTTTGAATGGTGTGGGGATAGGTTTTGAAGGCGCCGTCGCGAAGCGTTTAACCAATAAAAAGAAAACAAAAACAGGTAAGGCAGCATTTATGGGTGCTATCCTTCAAAAAGTATTTTTTTATTCTTCAAAAAAATACAAAGCGGTAGCGAGCGAATACAAAATGGAGGGGCAACGATTACTGATAAGTGTAATGAATGGTCACCGGGCGGGTGGCGGGTTTCATATTGCTCCCGGTTCAGCAATTGATGATGGCCTGCTTGATGTTGTGATCGTGGATAAATTGAATCCTATACGTCGCCTTCGCTGGTTACCGGTAATAGAAAAAGGCCAGCATCTTGACCTTCCTTTCATAAAACATTTCAGAACGAAAAAAATAATTGTTACCAGTGAGGAACCCATGGATACACACCTGGATGGAGAATATTATTCTGCGAAACGATTGGAGATTGAAATGCTCCCGGGTAAATATTTGTTCAGGTATTAAAACGAAAGCGTCCCGCGGGGGCGGGACGCTTTTTGATGACTCTATCACTGTTTACTCATCGTCATCACAGGTATCTCGGAGCCATATGAAAGAATTTTATTGGTGAAATTGTTCC
This sequence comes from Chitinophagaceae bacterium, assembly GCA_035717045.1. Lineage (GTDB taxonomy): Bacteria > Bacteroidota > Bacteroidia > Chitinophagales > Chitinophagaceae > VBAS01. The sequence goes on along the minus strand of DASTIZ010000121.1, from coordinate 4,027 downwards.
ACCATCCCCGGAACTTATTTTCTTCAGGCTTGTTAATCATGATCAGGTCGCCATTGATCCGTTTTGCAAAATCAAAGGTGGTCCTTTCAAGATCGTTTCCTTCAAGGATAAAGCCCTGGGCAGAAACACTTGGTATACTGTTAACGATATCCATTCCCTCATTAATGATCTTTTCCGGCGTGTTGTTTCCCTGGCGCAATGTGACCATGTAAATAGTCGATTTGAAGCTGCGTGCAAGCGCGGCAGCCATCCTGATCCTCCTTAATGATAACTCATCATATAACGGAAGGATGATCTTTTTGAAGTGATGAACCATTCCTTTCGAACCGACAGCAAGCACAGGAACGTTGGTCATTTGAGCCAGTTTGCTAACAGATACAGTTGAGGTCATTCTTTGTAATAAGTTGCTGGAAAGTCCCATCACAACCATATCCATTTCAAAATCCCGGATATATTCTGTCAGTTTCGCAACAGGATTTCCTTCAAGCAAGCTGATTTCGATGTTACCATTGCCGCACAGCTGACTTGAATAGGATACGGACAGATCTTTTAACTGATCATAGCTGTTCATCCTGTTTACGTGCGATTCATAGGGAGTGAATGAACTGAATAGAGGAGGCCTGACGATATTCACCAGATGAATGTTGCAATTCATTTGATTTGCCATTTCAATTGCTTTTGTAATTGCCCATTTATTCTTACTGGTAAAATCGACGGGTACAAGTATATTATAAGATTTGTTCGGCATAAGATGCGTTTTTAAAATTTGTTTTTTAACTCTTAGAATAATCGTGCCAATGATTTTGTTCGTTGAAAATATTTCTTAGGTGGAGACAGAAATAGTGTTGGTCGTTTAATTATAGGAAGAAAGTCAAAATACAAGCCAAATAAAAATGTTGTCACATAAAAACACGTAAGCGGTACTAAGCCATTAAGCAGATGCGCTTTATATATATAAATAAATGTGGAAAATTTTCTTGGCTCGTCCGGCTGTTTAATAAAAAAGAGCCACCCCGGACCAGGGATGGCTCACGTGAGTAATACTCACCAATAGGGTAAAGATCTAGCCTATGTATGAAAGTAGTTTTGGACCAATGCTTACGTTAAGAACTCCAGGATGATTTTGCCGGACTAAAAATATCTTAAGTTCATCCAAATACTCAAAAAAACGGATTAAATGTGGATTAAAAATCTATCGGACGATATACTGGCTCACTGGTACAGGCTGTCCCTTTCGTCCCGCTCACTTGTTCATTGTCAATACAGGGATTTGCGAACCATAGGAGAGAAGCTTGTTTGTAAGCCTGCTCCACCAGCCTGGCAAATTGAATTCTTTCAACGGGTAGATCATGATCAGGTCTCCATTTATCTTTTTTGCAAAATCAATTGTTGACTTGGCAAGATTTTTTCCCTCGAGAATAATGCCTTGCACAGGTGTTGTTGAAATGCTTTGCACGATTTCCAATGCTTCATTAATGATCTTCTCCGCAATATTGTTTTCCTGTCGCAGTGTGATCACATAAATGGTAGATCTGAACGTACGGCCAAGCATTGTTGCCATTTTAATTCTTCGAAGTGTTGCCTCGTCGTGCAATGGCAGAATGATCTTTTTAAAATGACAAAGTAGCCCACGCGGGCCAACGGCCAGCACCGGAATGTTTGTTTTTTTGGCCAACCTGCTTATCGAAACTGACGAGATTACCCGCTGAACGAGATTGAATTTGGATAACCCCAGTATCACCATGTCCATATCATACTCACGAGTATAGTCGGCCAGCCTGTTTCCCGGGTGACCTTCCAGGATACTGACCTCAATTTTACCATGGCCGCAAAGCTGATTTGAATACCTGGCTGCCAATTCTCTTAACCGTTCATAATTATCCAGCCTGTCAGCATGAGATTCATAGGGTGTAAAAATGCTTGTCATTATTGGTAAACCGGGGACGACAGGGGAATGCACAACATTTACCAGGTGAATATTGCATTCAAAACTATTAGCGATTTCAATTGCTTTGGCAATAGCCCATTTATTCTTACCGGAGAAGTCGATTGGCACAAGTATGTTGTAAAGTTTATTCGGCATATTTCTGATTTTTATTTATGAAGCGATTGCCAGAAGCGGCGCGAAACTCTTTTCTTTGATCGATGTCCCTGCCATCTTTTCAAGCAGCTCATCTTCGGTACAAAAGGCAACTCCTTTGCCGGCATGTCCCACCATGCAGCGGTCATCTGAGCTGTCGCCAACAACAATGCAATTTTTCATCAACACGTGATATTTTTGACAGGCGTATTGCAAAGCATTGGTTTTGCAAATTGAATGACCGCATACACTCTCGGGGGAACCAAAAAAATAGTAGGGAAGATTTACTTCACCTGTAGTTTTGCCTTCGAGGAACTCGAGATTGTACGCTAAGGAAAAATCGGCGCCTATCTTTTGTTTTACATAATTTGTTATGAGGGAATAACTGTTGCTTATGATCCCGGCGATATAGTTTTTTTGTTTAAACTCCCTGATCACTTTTTTTGTGTCTTCGATCACCTTCATTCTGTCAACTATGTTCAAAAGATCATCAATTGTTTTTCCCTTTAACATCAAGCCGATTCTTTTCGTGAGAATGATGGGATCTTTTTCATTGGCACGCAGATCTTCCAGCGCAGGGAAAAAGTCAAACTGTTTTGCTGCTTCATCAATAAATCTTCCTTTTAATATGGTGTTGTCCATATCAAGGATGATCATCTTATGAAAACCGGCGAGTTCTTCTTTTAGAACTGTATTCATTTCGCGGTTGATCGTTTCAATTGAAGACACATCATCTTCGGTGAATTCCTCGCTATACCGGTGCGCTTTGCGGATGATAACCTTTGAAACTTCCTTGCTCATTTTACCTAATGACTCCCACGGTTTGCTCTTGTTTTCGATATACCCGATATTCACTTCTGTCACTCTTGCTTTCATCAGGTGCATATCGATCAGTATTCCTATGTCCGCTCCATAATCATTAATAAATTCAATCTTGTTAAAAAAGCTCTTTTTACCGGCAATCATGCCGCTCAGGGGTTGCGAAAAATGGCTAAGCCCGGGAAATAAAATGCTCAGCAATGGTTTTGCAACAAGCTCAGTAACCCTGCCTGCATTTCTTGCAAAAGCTCCTTTTACAAAATCAGCGCTGTCATTAATAATGGGGTCCGCCAGGTTCCTGATCGTTCTTTCCGGGTACGGATGGATATCGCCGTCAAGAAATACGACAAGCTCATTATAGGCCTGTCTTATTCCATCTTTCATGGAAATCCCTTTACCTCTTACATCACTCACGATTACTTTCGCACCAGATTTGGCGGCCACCCCTGCAGTATGATCGGTTGATTTATCATCAACAACGATTACTTCTGACACTAACGGTTCAGCCAGGCAATACTTTACTATGTTGCCAATGGTCTTTTCTTCATTCAGTGCCGGGATGATCACAGAAATCATGGCTTGTCGTTTTAGAGGTCTGGTTATTATTGGGCTCGGGTTTTGATTAAAAAAGAGCCGCCTCAGCAACGGCTCTTTTGTGAATACCAAACTGCGCTAAGGTATTCACTGCACATTGGGAGAAAGTTTGAAATCATTCACCAACAATTGATATCTAACCAAAAATGTGTCAATTGTTATGCCCTGTATTGGCTGTTTTTTCCCTTATCATTTATAGCATTCACGCTTAACACAGGAATGGATGAATGATTTACAATACTTCCACGCCATTTGCGCAACACCGCATTTTTAAAAAAAGATTCAGAGCCGGCATTCACCAATATCAGGTCCGCACCAATGTTCTCGGCATATTGCACCGTTGCTTGTGCAAGATTACTGCCCGGAACGGTGCGGCACTCGACCGGGATATTTGTGATATCCCTTAGATATTGATAGGATGCCATTAATATTCTTGTTTCTTCACTGCTAAGACTGGTTCCATTCTTATTCAGCGAAATAAGATGAACATTGGCGGCGAATTTTTTTGCCAGCTCATACGCTAGCTTGATCTTT
>DASTIZ010000120.1:0-8053 GCA_035717045.1 Chitinophagaceae bacterium | reverse complement strand
GTTAAAACCGTGGGCTTAATTTCATTATGATTTGAAGTTGAGTTGGGATCCTATTGCTGTCCTTACACAATGATCACGGATCACCAGAGGGCATTCAGATCGAATGCTTTTACAAATTTGGGTCCACAGCCCACGGTTTTAACCGTGGGCGTCGATGTGCCGATCTTACAAAAAATGGATCACGGACAAACAGAAGACAATTGATCGATTGACATCACAAGGGTTGCAGTCTACGTTTTATAACTTGCCACGGTTTTACCGCGCCAAGGTTTTTACAGCGCCCACGGTTAAAACCGTGGGCTTAATTTCATTATGATTTGAAGTTGAGTTGGGATCCTATTGCTGTCCTTACACAATGATCACGGATCACCAGAGGGCATTCAGATCGAATGCTTTTACAAATTTGGGTCCGCAGCCCACGGTTTTAACCGTGGGCGTCAATGTACCGATCTTCCAAAAATGGATCACGGACAAACAGAAGACGATTGATCGATTGACACCACAAGGGTTGCAGTCTACGTTTTATAACTTGCCACGGTTTTACCGCGCCAAGGTTTTAACCGTGGGCGTCCATGTACGGATTTTGCAAAATGGATCACGGAAAAACAGAGGTGATTCTGATTTGATGAACATTACAAGGTTTACAGCTCAGGAGTTAGATTCACAATGGTTTTAACCGTGGTCATTGGTTTACAAACGAATTTTCAGCCAAAGAGACAATGAATGGGCTGGTGTAACCCGCGGCCCGGTTATCAAATCAGTCATTATTCTGCAATCCATGAAGCCGGATTAACTTTTCATATTCTTCCTCAAAGCTCATTTTCCGGTGATGCCGCTTTTGGTTTTTTATATATTGAAAGACTTTTTCCAATGAAGACTCACTCACGGAGAATGCGGCAAAACCAGTTTGCCATGTGAATTTGTACCTGATTATGTTTTGATCATTAATTTCATGTGAACTGCATCCTTTTACATGCCTGATTATATCTGAAACAGCTATTTTAAGATTTAGTAAAAACAAAGAATGGACGTGATCCGGTACTCCATTGATAATTCTGACTGGGCAACCCTGATTCAAAAATTCGGTTTCCATTAGATCATATATTATATGCTCTTTCTCAGGTTCAATTAATGGAGCCCTGTTTTTTGTGGACCAAACGGCATGAATCCAGATTCTGCCTAATGAATGTGCCATGGAGTGTCAAGTTGATAAATAATGCTCAAAATAACCTTCAAAGCATGGCTATTCCAACGGTGAAAAACGTGGATAGAGATGTATTTTATCTTCGATTTGAAGGAAGAAAACGGTGCACATCGCCAACCGCGAATTGCGAGTCTCGCCGCAGGCGAGACAAAGCGATCTTCCCGATTTCAGGATCATTTTTTCAATGTGCTTTTGTTCACCTTTTAAACTTCTGTTGGGTGTCAGCTTTTTCCCATGTCGAAAACTTACCGCCCCGTTTTCTGCACCTCAAACCTTAACTTTGCGGCTCTGATTCATGAGCGATCCGATCAAACACGAATGTGGGCTGGCATTTATCCGACTCCGGAAGCCCTTCTCATATTATCATCAAAAATATGGCACAGTGATGTGGGGCTTAAATAAGCTCTACCTGCTCATGGAAAAACAACATAATCGTGGACAGGACGGAGCTGGTATTGCAACCGTTAAACTCGATGTAGAACCTGGTTATCCCTTTATGCATCGCAAACGTAGTAACGCGACCCAGGCAATTGCAGATATTTTTCAGCAGGTGGGTAAAGAACTGGAAGACCTGGAACAGTATCATCCTGGCATTCGCAATCATCCGGGTTTGATGAAAGGTCATGTAAGCTTTTTAGGTGAGTTGTTGTTAGGGCATCTTCGCTATGGCACACAGGGAAAAAATAAATTAGAGTATTGCCATCCTTTTATCAACCGGGATACTATTCCTGCACGCAATCTCGCACTGGCAGGGAATTTTAATATTGTAAACTCTGATGAGCTGTTTGCGTTAGCGGGAAAAGAGCCGCATGAGAATACCCGGTTCAGTGATCTTGCTGCCATGATCGAGCTGATGCATACAAATCTTTGCCGCGAAGATGATGCATCACCTGAAAAATTAGATATTAAGAAAGTGTTGAAGAAAACACTTCCAATTTTTGATGGAGGTTTTCATGTAGGTGGTTTAACGGGAAACGGAATCGGTTTTGTATTTCGGGATGCACATGGCATTCGTCCTTCGTATTATTATACGAATGATGAAGTGGTAGTGGCCGCGTCAGAAAGAGCTGCGATCAGAACCGCGTTTAACGTTGTCGAAAATGAAGTGAAAGAGCTAATGCCGGGACATGCACTGATCGTTGATGAAACAGGATTGATCGAAGTAACGCAGATATTAGCGCCCAAAGAAAGAAAGGCCTGCAGCTTTGAGCGTATTTATTTTTCCCGTGGAAGTGATGAAAAGATTTATCGGGAAAGAAACCAGCTTGGGTATAACCTGACTGAACAAGTATTGCATGCTATCGATCATGATCTGAAGAATACAATTTTCTCTTTTATTCCAAACACCGCCGAAACTGCTTTTTATGGATTGTTGAAGGGTATGGAAGATTATCTCAATAAAATTAAGGTCGAACGGATCTTAAGTTGGGACAAAGAAGTAGATCCCGAAAAATTGAACGAGATGATCAATCGCCGGATCCGGATTGAAAAAGTGGCGATCAAAGACGTGAAGATGCGGACCTTTATTACTGAGGATGCGAGTCGCAGTGAAATGGTGCAACACGTGTACGACATTACATATGGTACAGTGAGGAGAGGACAGGACACGCTGGTCGTGATCGACGACTCTATTGTTCGTGGTACAACGCTGAGAGAAAGCATCATCCGAATGCTTTCAAGACTCGAACCAAAAAAGATCATTATCGTTTCGTCATCACCTCAGATCCGCTACCCTGATTGCTATGGAATTGATATGAGTAAGATGGGTGAGTTTGTTGCTTTCCAGGCGGTAGCGGCTTTATTGAAAGAAAGAAACAAAGAAGGTTGTTTGAAAGAGATCTATGATCATTGCAAAGAGCTTCATCGCAGCAATCAATTGCATACCGAGAATGTAGTAAAGCGGATTTATAAACTCTTTACGATCGAAGAGATCACCAATAAGATCGCTGAATTAGTTACTCCAAAGGAACTGAAGATACCTGTACAGGTTATTTACCAAACGATAGAAAACCTTCATGCTGCCTGCCCAAGCAACCTGGGTGATTGGTATTTCACCGGCAACTATCCTACACCGGGTGGCAACAAAGTAGTGAACAAGGCTTTTATGAATTATATGGAAGGCAAGAACGTTAGGGGATATTAAATTCCAGGAACCTGGACCCAAATTGCAAGACCCGGACGAAAACTCAAGACTCAAGACTAAAGAATCAAGTTCCACGCCTAATACACAAATCGAAAAAACTACCAGTCCCGGGGGTTCTAATTTTTCATTCGTTATTTATTTGGACCTTGAGATTGCGGTTTGGAATTTTTTTCTCCAGGCATATTAAAATTCCAGGAACCAGGTTCCAAACTTCAAACGAGACTCAATTCACAACATTCAAAATTTATCAGCTCCGGGGGCTCTGATTTTTTATTTGCTTTTTATTTGGAACTTGAGACTTGTTTCTCGCATTGAATTTTATTTGAACTTGGTATTTGGAATTTGTAATTTTAATCAAAGAACTCCATCGATATGAAAACATTGATCCTTATTCGTCATGCAAAAAGCAGCTGGGATGATCCCGGGCTCAATGATTTTGAAAGACCATTAAATGACCGGGGCAAAAAAGATGCACCGGCAATGGCAGAAAGATTGTATGAAAGAGGGATCAAGATCGATGCATTTGTTACAAGCCCGGCAAGACGCGCCAGAAAAACTGCCGAGCATTTCGCCAGAAAATATAAGAAAGAAAAAGATGACCTGGTCTTAAAAACCGAATTGTACATGGCCAGTGATGAAGCCTTTACCAACGTTATAGAGAAATTGAATGACGATATAGACTGCGTTGCCCTGTTTTCACACAATCCGGGGATCACGGATTTCGCAAATAGCCTAACCGATGCAAGAACGGATAATATACCTACTTGCGGCATTTTCGCCGTATCGATCGAAGCAAAGAAATGGAATAAGTTTAAAGAAGCTAAAAAGAAATTCTTATTCTTCGATTACCCCAAGGCTCTTGTTGAATGACCCTTTTTTAAAACTGACGAGAAAGACACCAAGAAAGATCATAATGGCTGCCAGTAACTTTGCCGGGGTCAAATTTTCGCGGAAGAATATAACAGCAATGACCGCGGCAAAAACGGGTTGGGTATAGATGTATGCTCCCGTTGTTCCTGCGCCGAGATGCTGAATGCCGTAGATATTAAAAAAGTAAGCCAGAAATGTTCCGGCGATAACAATGAATGCAAGGGATGCATAATGTTTCCATTCAAAATTTTCCCATTGAATTGAAAAAAATTCACTCCATCCAAACGGAAGTATCATCAAAAACCCAAACGTGAAAACCCATCTTACTACATGCAACGGCGGGTATTCAGCCATTAAGGGTTTTACAATGATAAAATAGACGGTATAGGAGATCGCATTGATTATAATTAGCATGTCACCGAGAAGGTAGTTGGTTGCTGTTAAGGATTGTTCTTTAGAAAGTATCAGTAAAACAGCTCCTCCAATGCCGAGCGCCAATCCAAATGCCCTGGAGATCGTTACTTTTTCTTTCAATACAATAAAAGCAAAGACGGTAATAAGTATCGGCGTCAATAGCATCAATAAGGATGCATGAATTGCCGAGGTAAGGGTGAGCCCCTTGATAAATAACGTCTGATTAATGGCGACACCGGTTAATCCGCAAAGAAAAAATCGGGGCCAGTGTTTTCTTTGGATGTGAGGACGAAGGTTACTCATCGTCCATAAAAGCCAGAATAGGATGAGACTAATACCGACACGAAGAACATTCAATGCATAAGGTTTCACCAAAGCAGGTGAAATGTATTTTACCAGGCTGAAGTTTACTGCAAAGAAAACGTTGGTACTAAGAACAGCGATATGTGCTTTGGTTTCTGGTTTCAATTTATTCGTTTATTTTTCATGTCGGTCTCCGGGATCTGAATGGATATTCTTCGTATGAGCTCAGCGTGAATAAAACTCCCTGGCATGGTCAAGGACCTTTAATGAAAAATCATTTTGTCTTACGCAGTATGCAAGACTTTTTTTCATCAGATGATCAGCCAGGTATACCTGCTCCGTTTGACCAGGTGTGGGAACTAAGATACTCTTCTTGCCTATTGCAGCGATATCCATGATCGTACTATAACCGCTCCGGCCTATAATAAATTCTGCTTTCATCATTTCTCTATTCAGATCCTCAGCCGCCATGTGATTATAAAAATGAATTGCATTGGTGGACGGAAGAATATTTTTCTCACCGGGCAGCCCTCTCAGGATTGTCGCAGTACCGGGATAATTCACAATTTCGTCAATGATCTTATTCTCAAAAATTGTCCGTTGGGGTTCGGGACCGGAGAGAACGATCAGCAAATGGTCTTTTTCTTCCTGGTCAGGTAACTTTTTGAGCCGCGATAGCGGACCAATGAATTTTACGGGTATGGAGGGAAGTTTATGAGGATGCGATAGTTCTCCGGCCAGGTTATTTTCTCCTTTTGTGTCCGGTATCCAGCATTCATCAAATCTATTGATGAGCTTATAGTTCCATATTTGTAAGAGATCCTCGCTTAGCTTACCTAATGCGCTTTTTATCCGTAATTGATGTGTGATGAAAACCGAAAAAACCTTTTCATGGTGGAGGCCATACCGATTATCCGAGATCATTGCTTCAAATCCATGGTGTTTTACTTGTTCTTTTAACCAATTATTTTCTTGCTTCATTGACCGGAGAATGGCGGGAATCTGGAAAATCAATTTAGCTGCCAGTGTGTTTTTTGAATACTTAACCCGGTAGCCTTTCAATGGTAAAAAAGGCAATAAGGGAAATTCTTCCCTAAGTAGTTTTTCCTGTGCACCTTCACCCGCAAGCCACACCTCGCAATTGTTATTTAATAAATCCCTGATAATAGGCACACAACGGGTGGCATGACCCAGTCCCCAATCAAGGGGCGCCACAAGCAGCTTTTTACCAGCCAGGGCAGTCATATTATTTTTGGCAGCATTTATCAAGGAGGATACTAAATTGCCCGTAAAATAGTTTAATTTAGAAATCCATTATGGCAAGACTGAACAAAATACTATTGGCATTGTTTTTTATAGGGATTATTGCAGCTGGCTGTCAAAAGAATTATTACACCAGTAAGGGCAAAAACAACGACTGTGGCTGTCCCAATAAAAAGGGTATGGTTGGCTACTAATGTGTAATTGAATTGAAAATTCTGTGTAATTGAAATGAAAACTCCGAACAGGGAAAGAGAATTGGTGCTGTTATCGAAAACGGCATTGATGAGTGAAAAGGCTCTTGAACGAGAGCTCATCAGCCTGGAAAATCTTTTTCTTTATGCGGAATCCGAATTTGCGTTTTGCCAGACTCACGAACTGGTTACCCGCAATCGCATTACTTCAAGGAAGGAAAAATTAAAAATTATTTACTACAACCATCTATTGAAACCATTCTGGTTTTTAATGAACAAGAACTGAGTCCTGTTCTTTCACTAAAGTTTAATAGCTGTCAATTAGGCTTTTCACAAAACACGGCATTATTCTCGCATTACCATAAGATGTTGTTAAAGACTTTTACAGAAATCATATCTGTAAAAAGTTTTGCGTTAGGACGTTAAACATCACAGGCACATGAAGAGATTTACATATTTTTTAGCCCTTGTTATTTTAATATCAGCATGTAAAAAAGATGAGGATTCGACCGGCCCTGATCCGGATGACCATGAATGCGTACAGCTTTTTTCGTCGGGAGATACCGAGATCATTTCCAATCGCTATATAGTTGCTTTCAATACTACCGTTAATGCACGAGCGGCATCACGGGTAAGTTTGGATGAAGTAAGTAAGGGCATTCTGAGGCGACACACCATTGATGTTGCAGCGCTAAAAAGTTCTTTTGCCGGAGAACCCGGGGGATTTATTGCTACAATGTCACCCGCACAAGCGGAAGAATTGCGACATGATGAATCTGTGGCTTTAGTTGAGCGCGACAGAATTGTTAAGCTGTCGCATTGCTTTACCGTTGTTGAACCAAGACTGGTAACATGGAATCTTAAGCGGATCGGTTATGGAAATGGGGTTGGAAAAACAGCCTGGATCATCGATACCGGGATCGATTTTGAACATCCTGATCTCACCGTAGATCAGTCAAGAAGCCGTTCATTTGTAGATGGGCAGCCAGCCGACGATAAGAATGGGCACGGGACACATGTGGCCGGAATCATTGGGGCAAAGAATAATACGTTCGGTGTATTAGGTGTTGCCTCCGGGGCTACGCTGGTTGCATTAAAAGTGCTGAACAGCGAAGGCGAGGGAAATCTATCTTATATCATCCAGGCATTAGGCTATATAAATACGAATGCAAAAGCCGGAGACGTCGTAAACGTGAGTGTGGGTGGCGAATCCGGATCTGACATTCTTGATCAACAGGTTCAAAGCACTGCGTCAAGAGGAATTTATATAGCGATCGCTGCCGGCAACGAGGGAAAACAAGCAAGTACCGGCTCCCCCGCAAGGGCAAATGGCAACAACATTTACACAGTATCCGCCATTGACAGCCTCGATAATTTTGCTTCTTTTTCAAATTACGGAAATGATGTAATTGATTTTGCGGCTCCGGGTGTTCGCGTATTGTCAACATGGATAGATGATCGTTATGCCTATGCAAGTGGCACTTCAATGGCAGCACCTCACGTGGCAGGACTCTTATTGCTGCGTGGTCGAAGCATTACATTTTCGGGTTATGCAAAGAATGATCCCGATGGAACGCCTGATCCGATAGCACATTATTAATAGACCTTCGATTTTAACCAAGCCCACGGTTTAAACCGTGGGCGGCAAAAAAGAAAGCGATCTCC
>DASTIZ010000119.1:0-13713 GCA_035717045.1 Chitinophagaceae bacterium | reverse complement strand
GCCCGTCCTGCCTGTCAAACGCTGAACTATCTCCATCCGTAGATTTCACTACGACGACCCGGCCATTAAAAATGCCTTGCTTGTTTGCCTTATCAATAAAATAGTCCGGCAATGCACGCAACAATACCCCTGTGCCGAATTGCAAAACCTTTTCCGGCAATTCGAATAATTTCATACCCGGGATTTCGAGGTTGTTTTGCTTCGCAATTCTTTCCATATTGTCTTTTGATAATTGCATATAGCTAAATCTGTTTGTTTATTTTTTCCCGGGCTTAAGAACCCACTGAACGAGATCTTCCGCAGCCTTATAGTTTTCGTATTCTGCAGGTAATTTTCTTCCATCGACATATTCATTATACAACCAGGGATCCCCGACTGCTAATACTCTTCCATTGCCGAATTTTGCGGTAGCAATAATAATATCGTCACCTTTCACGGTATTGATGGTAGCGGGGGCTTTTATATTTAATACACTGAGTTCCTTTAAAAACATTTTTTTTGGCGACTTAAAAATTGGGTTACCGGGTTCCGGCAAAACAACTCCCTGTTCGTAAACATCATTCTTCACCATATTGATGCTTATATCAGTGAAGCGGATCCCAAATGTTCCGGCAAGTTTATTAAAATTCTCCAGCTCACAATTGGCACTATCGTTTGCCATCAGCAGTAAAGTGCCACCTGCTTTTACCCAGTCACTTATTGCCCTAATATCATTTGCCGTTACAAAATTTGGATTGGGATTGTCTTTCCTATGGTCAGGATCAACAATGACAAATACCGATGCATTTTTTAAATTAACTGAACTCGGTGCTGCATCCAGTGATGAAAGTTTGGCGCCGTGTTTTTCAAAAATTTGTCCCAATGTATAAAAACCCGGATGGCTTCTTTCTTCCCATACATAATGCCAGTAAACATCTTTACCTGTTGCGTCTTTTCTTTTCTCACTATTAAAATAGCGATCAAGTAATACCGTTTTGCCCTTACCCGCAGAAAGTGTCGGCAGCTTCTCCATTTCGGTACTTGCCAGGAGGAACGCACCCACACCCTTCGGGTCGTTCACGATCACCGGTTCACTCATATAATACTCAAAGCTTCCATCACGATATGGGTTACCGCCGAGACCAGAGACCTTTACAGTACCGTGGACATTGGTTTGCCCCATTTCAACTTTGATAAACCGGTTTACAATACCTGCATACGCTTTTTTTGCGATCGCCAGTTTCGCCGCTGGTAAATAACCTTTACGCACTCCTTTTGCGATGGCATAGGTAAACTGGCATGAAGCGGACGCTTCAAAATAATTTCTTTCTTTACCAGGTCCTTTATAATTCATAACATCATACCACAAACCTGTTTCTTTATCCTGGAATTTTTCTAATGCACTCACGAGCCTGTTGAGGATATCGATCAATGCCTGTCTCTTCGGATGTTTCACCGGGAAATAATCCAATGCATCTACCAATGCATCACTGTACCAGCCCATGGCCCTGGCCCAAAAATGCGGCGACGTTCCCGTTAGTTTATTTGCCCATTTTTGCTGTTTACTTTCATCCCATGCATGATAAAGCAAACCAGTCTTTGGATCTCTTGCATGTTCTTCCATCCAGATAAACTGGTTGCCGATATCATCAAATGCTGATTCTTCATTAAACAACATGGCATACTCGGCATAAAATGGGCCACCCATATACAGACCATCCAGCCACATTTGATTTGGATAGATCTTCTTATGCCAGAAACCTCCTTCTTTTGTTCTGGGATGTGTTTTCAACTGGCTGCGTATTATATCAGCAGCCTTTTTATATTTTTCTTTGCCTAAAACTCTATACAACAGTAAAACCAGCTTGCCATTATTGACATGATCAATATTATATTCTTCCCGTTCATAGTTCTTAATGCTGCCATCGTCCTTCACAAAAAAATCCATTTTCTTTTGTATAGCGTTGAAGTAGTAGACGTCGCCCGTGTTCATCCAAATTCCTTCAAAGCCTTTCAACACGACACCCATATCATAACTCCATTTGGTTTGACTGCCTACCGGAATTGTGTCTGGCCATATTTTCATCACGGTTGCTGCTACCTGTTGCGAAAGTGGTTTATCCTGCGCAACAACGGCAGTGGAAAGTAAGATTACCGCGGTAAGAATTCCTATGCGTGTGTACTTTATCATCTGATAGTTGTTACACTTTTTTCATTTGCTCCAAGCTCATAGGTGGTCTTTTCTTTTGCTTTGGATGCATCGGTATTTTTTATGGAGATGTTTTGGGTTCGTTCGCCGTTAAGTCGAAACAATAACGCAGCGCCATCTTTGTACGTGATATTATCAAAGAGCAGCTTATCGCTCTGTACGATATCGATGACGGGATCTGTTTCTTTGGTGATAACCTTAATGTTTCTGAATGTAATATTAGTAGCTTCCTGTACGTCGATCCCTTTTCTTGATTGAAGCACCATATTTTCCAGAACAATGTCTTTTACATGCATCTCCGGTAAACCTCTTACAAAAATTCCCTTGTCAGCCCCGCTGCAATAAACATTGCTGATATGGAAGTTTTTAAATACGGGCGTTGTTTCGTCAATGGGTTTGAACTCAACCTTAGGCAATTCTCTCTTTTCACCAGCCAGAGCAACAGGATCCTTTGCCATATAATACATATCAAATAGAATGGCTTCGGCCGGAATGTCTTTCATGTATATGTCTTTAATGAAGATATTCTCCACTACGCCCCCGCGACCTCTCGTCGTTTTGAAACGAAGACCTATGTCAGTCCCGATAAAGGTGCAATTGCTTACATAAATATTCCTGGCTCCACCGCTCATTTCACTCCCGATCACAAATCCTCCATGCGCGGCATACACGGTGCAATTACGAATGGTGACATTCTCCGTCGGCATTCCCCTTTTTCTTCCTTCGGCATCACGCCCGCTCTTCATACACAAAGCATCATCACCAACATCAAAAACACAATTTTCGATCAGCACATTTTTACAACTTTCCACATCAATGCCATCACCATTTTGTGCATACCAGGGATTCTTTACAAAAACATTTCTTACCGTTAAGTTCTCACACATCAACGGATGCAAACACCATGCAGGTGAGTTTTGAAATATTACCCCTTCCAATAAAACATTTTTGCAATTAGTAAGTAGAAGGAGATTTGGCCTGAGAAAATCTTTTATGCCTTGATAAAAAGCTGCGTCGCGGCCCCCCGTTATCAAACCCGGATTGGCTGGCATCTTGCTTCCTTTCATAAAGCCTTCAGAAGGATACCACGTCTTTTTATCATCGCTTAACACACCACCCAATGCGAGTTTCTTCTTCCATTGACTTTCTGTAAGCTTCTCAGATTTTACAGCCCTCCAGACATCACCGTTGCCGTCAATAATTCCTTTACCTGTAATGGCAATATTTGTTGCGCTGGTAGCGGAGATGGGTGATTGATTACGCATTTGTGGCAATCCTTCCCAGTTTGCTTCAATAAGCGGGTATTGATCCTTGTCCGGAGTAAATAATAAAGTAGCTCCGATGGCAATGTGCAGATTAACATTATTTTTCAACACGATCGGGCCGGTCAACCATAACCCGGCCGGGACTAAAACAACACCACCGCCCTTTTTACTTATGGCATCAATTGCACCATTGATGACATTAGTGTTCAGGAAATATCCGTCAGCAACAGCACCGGACTTCTTAATATTGACCGTATCCTTTTTAAACTTTGGTACAGGTACAACCGGAAGATTTGTTTTCTGTGAAAAACAAACGACTGAGAATTCTAGTAGGATTGAAATGAACAGGAATCTTTTCATCGACAAGCTTTGAATTACAATTCTAATCCATTATTCATTGCTAATCAGGGATTTCAATTCATTTTTTTACGCAAACGATGCCGGGGACGCCTCCTTACCGAATGATGAAAGGATCGCGACGCAACGGACGTAGATAGGAACTACGAAGCCTGTATCAAGATCACTCGTGGAGATTGCTTCGGCCTTGTTTTACTATGATTGAATATGGCAATTATTCATCGGCCTCGCATGGTACTAAAATCGCCTGGCAAGCGGTTCCAGATCCGTTAGCTCGGAGATCTTCACCGGTCTTTGCTCTTTGATGCTTTTTCTCGCGGCAATACCGATCAAAATGCTCATAGCACCATCCCTTGTACCGGCCATTACATTATGCGGATTATCATTCTTATCGACAAAAATTCTTCTTTGCATAGCCTGGTCACCACCTCCATGTCCGCCGGCCACTTTTGGTGTATTGATCATTTCATAGTCTTTGGAAAAATTATCCATCACCATTATCTGGCGGAAATCGTTTTTTGCTGCCTTGTTATCATTACTCATTTCCGTTGCATGACGGTTGGCCTGGTCAACAGCGATCTTATCCAGATACGGTATATCCTCCCAGGTTTCTATTCTTCCTTTCATTCCGTTGAAGGCGATCTTCCAGCCTTCATAGGGAGAATATGTTGTCAATGAATAATTCGCGACAACGCCGTTAGCATAAACAATCTGCGCACTCATTTTGTCATAGATATCGATCTCGTTTCGCCATACGCAGCCATCTCTGAAATAACCATCGTGATGCTCATTGTTTACGTATAGATCGACAAGGCGCTTATCCCTGTTAACATCCCAATAGAATTTGCAGTTGGGCTTATGTTCGCAGCCGCGGCATTTAGTACCCCTGAACGGATTGTTTTTACCATAATGCTCAAGACTCCCATACGCACTCACTTCGGCCGGCTCACTATTCAACCACCAGTTCAACAGATCAAAATGATGAGTAGCCTTGTGAACCCACAATGATCCGCCTTTGGCCATGATGCTATGCCAGCGGCGGAAATAGTCGGAGCCATGATACACATTCAGGTACCAATGAAAATCAACCGACGTGATCTTTCCTATCCGGTTTGAAGCCAGTATTTCCTTGAGTTTCGAATTGTGGGTGTTGTGGCGATAATTAAACGCGACGATCACTTTCTTGCCTGATCTTTTTTCTGCATCCAGTATTCTTTTCAGTTTTGTTTCATCTGTTGTCAATGGTTTTTCTGTGATCACGTTGTAGCCTTTGTCAAGCGCCTTTACGATAAATTCATCGTGAGTTGAATCTACCGTGGTTACAATCACATAATCGGGCTTTGTTTCATCGAGCATCTTATCAAAATCAAAGTATTGCCTGCAGTTGCCACCGTATAGTTTTTTTGCATACCCGGATCTCCCGGGATTAATGTCATAAACCCCTGCATAGTCGACCTGATCTTTAAAAGTATCAATAAGGCCCTTGCCCCAAAATCCTGTACCGCGATGACCTGTACCGGCCTGGACCAATTTTATTCTTGCCGTGTTTGCATTGGCAAAAGGTTTTACCGACGGCAATACCATGGCTGCACCGGCAACCGATGTGTATTGAATAAATTTTCTTCTTTGCATAGCAAATCGTGTTTATCGAAGGTTATTTCTATATGCGGGCGACATGGCTTGCATCACAATTCAATCCTTTATTACTTTCCTTCATTGTCACCCAGGCTTGTCGCAGGAACCCTCTTTGGGATTTGCCTGCCACTGCCATTGCAAACCAAATTTAGGTTCATTAAACTCATCACTATCCTGAACTGTTGACTTTGGATACTGTTTCCCGACATTTGGCTTTTTTTGCACAAGAACGGGCTCTCCTTTTCCATCGCCGTCTTTGAGAATCGACAAACTTTTTATTATACCAAATAGGCACATAGAGACAAACGTTTCCACATAGATTTTAAATTATTCGTATACATTATCTATGTGTATGATATGTCTATGTGGTATTAACATTTGCTAACAAAAAGACTGCTATAGCTCAATCACCATCTTTTCCTTATTACTTCTCATTGCCGTTTTAATAACTTGTATTACTTTCTTTCCATCCTCGCCGGGTACGGGCACTTCCTTATTGTTTCGAATGGCATCATAAATTGAATCATAATAGTCACCATAATTTCCCCGCTCTGACTGAATATATTCTTTGATCACGTTTCCGTCTTTTGCCGTATGCAATAATCCTTTTTGACTTTCGGGTTCAATTCCCCAATCACTTCCACCCGGTTTTTTATGGGCCTGCAGGTCGGTTTCCTGTACGTCGGTTTTATGTTTGATAAATGAGCCTAATGTACCATGAAATTGGTAACCCGGCATCGGTTCTCTTACATAATAACTCGACTTCAGCGTGACGCGATGAGATGGATAAAAAAGCTTAAGATCAAAATAGTCATCCACTTTAGAACCGGGGCGATTAGTAGCAATATCAGCAAAAATTGCGACTGGCATTCCAAATAATTGTATGGCCTGGTCTATTAGATGTGAGCCGAGGTCATATAAACAACCGACACCCGGTGTTGGCGTTTCTTTGTGAGCTTTATAACTTAATTCGGGCACATACCTGTCATAATGAATTTCTGCTTCAACAATATTTCCCAACCAGCCCTCATCCAAAATTTTTTTTACGGTTCTGTAGTCGCTATCGTAACGACGATTCTGATACACCGAAAGCGTTACTTTCTTCATTTTTGCTAACGCAATTAACTCTTCGGCCTGGTCAACAGTGGCCGTAAATGGTTTTTCAACGATTAAATGTTTGCCGGCCTCTATTACCTGCTTTGCATAATCATAATGTGTGACACTTGGAGTATTGACGATTACCAGTTCAACGTTCTTATCAGCAAGCAATTCTTCCAAACTCCTGAATGTTTTGACTGACGGATATTCTTCCTGCGCCAGGTTTTTTGTTCGTTCCCAAACCCCATAGAAATTAAATCGTGGGTTGCTTGAGATAAATGGCGCATGAAAAACCCAACCACTCATTCCAAAAGAGCATAACGCTGTGTTTATCTTACTCATAATTTTTTCTATTGCCAATATCCAGTATCCAGCATCCAGCATCCCGACTCCTCAATCCACCTACAATTTACTTAACCAATTCCTCAATCTGTCCATCCAGCTATCGTCTGTCGTTCTGTTGTACATTCCAAATCCGTGTCCGCCTTTCGGATAAATGTGCATCTCTGCGGGCACCTTGTTTTTTATACAAGCCCGGTAAAACCGAATACTGTTCTCTACAGGAACCGTTGCGTCATCACCCGCATGAACTATAAATGCGGGTGGTGTTGACGGTGTAACCTGCAATTCATTTGAATAAAGATCAATCACGTCGTTTGGCGCATGGGCTCCAATAAGATTGTTTCGTGAGCCTTTATGGCCGAATGTGCTGTCAAAGCTTATGACAGGATAAATGAGTATTGCAAAATCAGGACGAACAGATACTGTATCATTATTTGCCGGATCTGCTTTCATATCGAAATGCGTCGCAGCAGTTGATGCAAGATGACCGCCGGCGGAAAAACCCATGATGCCGACCTGGTTTCTGTCAACACCAAAGTCCTTCGCATAATTTCTTACAAGCCGTATCGCTTGTTGTGCGTCCTGCAATGGTGCCAGGCTTCTGTTAATATTTATTGAATCATCAGGTAAACGATATTTTAAAACAAAAGCAGTAAATCCCCATTTATTCAACTCTTCCGCTACGCTGGTTCCTTCTTTGTCAAACGCAAGTATAGCATACCCACCTCCGGGACAAATGATCACCGCTTTTCCATTTGGTTTTTCGGCTTTAAAAATGGTAAGCGTTGGGTTGCTCACTTTCGCAATACGGGTCACATTATCACTTGTTGTGACGATTTCTTTATTGACAACAGGCTTATTATTAGGAACTGTTTTATAAAGTGGAATTATCTGCTGTTCCTTGTTTGTAAAAGCGCTATAGTCGAACTGTTTTTTTGCTTCAGTGAACCAATAATATCCCGGTACATTATCTGTTATTGAAGAAGAGAAGATGGTAGCTAAAGTATATTGCTGTGCCTCTTTATCGGTTAATTGTTTTGACCATTTCAGTCTTTGAGCAGGCAATGCTCCTTCGCCTTTGCTTTTATATTCGGCATAAAAGACCGTTTTTTCGTTTTCAGGATTATTCCAATTATCCCAACCAGCGGGTATGATGGCCTTGGGTAGATCGCAATTGATAAAAACCGTTTTTGCAAAGGCTCTCCACGGTCTTCCCAAAAAAAGCTTGTCAACTGTTGGATCGGCGATGATCTTACAATTAAGAAATACATAACCAAACTTTTTCCCCTGGGTCGTACTGGCGGCGGTGATGTATGAATTTTTTTTTGCTCTTATTGTACAATTCTTAAATGCTGCGGTGGCGGGTCCGAAAATAAAATCTGTTGTTCCTTCAATATGGCAATCAGAAAAATATTGCCTTGCATATTCACCACCTGTAAAGATCGTATCCTGGTTGCCAAGGAATTTACAATTTTTAAAAACAGCTTTATCAGCGTCGACATATAATGCCAATGCCTGTCCTACCGGCCCCGCGCTATTTTCAAATGTGATATTCTCTGCACGAAAACGGTTACCGGAAATTCTTGCTGTATATGAAGTAAATGTTGTGTGTTTTCCCTTTCCGGCATAATCATTCCAGCTAATGATGGTGCTATCAACATTCTCCCCGATAAAAGTTACATCCGTATTATTGGGGGGTAATTCAATTTTTTCATTATAAACACCATTCTTGATATATAGTGTGATCGGCGCCAAAGGATAACCCCTCATTGCATTGATGGCATCCTGAATGCTGTAATAATCAGCTGTTCCATCTTTTGCAACCGTGAATTTATACTTATACTGTTGCGGGTTGGATGTTTGTGCGGTGCCAAAAAAGGCAATTGTAAGCAATGCCGATAAGACAACTATTATTCTTTTCATGGTTGTTTTACTAAAGGTTTTACAATTCGACCGGCAAGTTCCGGAATTTGATTCTATATTTCATGCAAAACCAGTTGGGCAATGAGCCCCTCCATTCCTGGAGAAATTTTCGATTGTGACGGGGGAATCCCAGCAATGAACCAAAGGCATACCCCAACCCGTTTCCGGATGTATTCTTTTGTCTTTTATACTCATCGTGCTATCCCCGCAAAGCCAAATAGTGATATTCCTTTTTCCGGATAATGAAAAGGTGATCAGCAAAAGAATAAACGGAGCAATAGGTTTTCTCATTTGACAATACTGTTTATATAAAGCTCGATGTTGGTATAAAACTTATGTGACGAAATTGCCGGGGCATCAGATGCATCGGACTGGTTTAGTCCATTCTTTATTTCCCAGTCGTCAGGCATACCGTCCTGGTCCTTATCCGGGGGAGAAGGCAGCGACCTTAATTCCGGCCACGCGTTTGTTGTTATTTC
Organism: Chitinophagaceae bacterium; assembly: GCA_035717045.1. Classification (GTDB taxonomy): domain Bacteria; phylum Bacteroidota; class Bacteroidia; order Chitinophagales; family Chitinophagaceae; genus VBAS01. The sequence goes on along the minus strand of DASTIZ010000119.1, from coordinate 4,426 downwards.
AAATGGAGAATGATGGGGGTATCTTCCCTGGACATCAATGATAAACCCGGTACGATTTCGCACATCGTTCGTGATCCTTTCATCCAACGTATCTCTTCTAAAACTGGCACCGGCGCGAGCCAATACGGATTCAAATGCCGACTCTGCGGTTTGTATTATTATTTCATCGGCTGGGTGTGGTTTATCAATTACTGCATTTTTTTTATCGGCCTCAGTTCCTCCGTTGCCCATCACGATTCCCAACCAATTATTTATGGAAACATCTTTTGCTTCATCGACATAATTTCCATTCACATACCATTTGCCGAATGGAATCGATTCGGTCTTGCCCGGGCTAACAATACGAAACCGAACATTCTTGTTTGTCGATGGGCCGTATTTGAAATAGTTATTAATGATATTATAATGACCGCCTTCACCAGCGTAAATGGTATTCGTGCCCCAGTTATAAATTACATTGTTCTTATAATCGACAAATTCATGGATCCCCTGCCTGTTCCCATTAAATCGCGGGTTGCGGTTGTTGCAATGGGCAAACAGGTTGTGATGTGCGGTTAAGTGGCTGCCGCCCCAAATACCACCAAAACCATGATGTTCCCAGTCCCTATCGCCTGTTTCAAAATGATAAGAATAATTCAGCGGTTCGGAAATGATGTTCCATTGCAGCGTTGTACTGTCTCCGTTGTACACAGAGAGACACTCGTCATTGCTCCAGCTGAACGAACAATGATCAATAATAATATGCTTCTTTGCGATACCGCTAAATGCATCTTCACTTCCACTGCCATCAACCTGGCCAGCCTGGCGTTGCCATTTATCGCCTAAACGAAAACGGATATAGCGTATGATAATATTGTCGCCACCAAGGGCCACAGATCTGTCAGCAATACAAATCCCATCACCCGGTGCCGTTTGCCCGGCAACGGTTGCGTTACCTTTTATTGTTACAGGTGAATTTAAATGGATCGTTCCCGAAACCGCAAATACTATAATCCTTGCCCCGTTTGCCGTCGCTGCTTTTCTAAAGCTGCCTTCACCATCATCGTTAAGGTTGGTTACGATAAGAACTTTACCTCCTCTTCCACCTGTTGCATATTTACCGTAACCTTCAGCACCGGGAAAAGCGATAGGAAAATCTGCTGGACTCAATGCCTTTTCCTGTCCCGTTGGTTTTTGATTGATGCAACCCATCAGGAGATAGCAGGATATAATTATGAGCAAAAGCTTATCGGGCATTTCCTTTTCAATTTCTTTGTTCACAAATAAGGCTGCCTTCCTGCAGCCTTATTAAAATTGGGAATTTATTTTTTACTTTCAATACCAACGCGGATCACCAGCAGTGCCGTTACCGGCAAAAGCCGGATCTTTTAGTGTAAAATTGCCCGCAGCAGGATTTGTATATAAAGTAAAAGAAGTACCCGCATAAGGTGTCAGGGATATTTGGTAAAGCGGATTTGTTGAAATAAAATCTGAGGTCTGGTATGAATTGGCAACCGACACAGTCGTTGAAGCGCCTGCCTGAATTCCCTTTGCATCATCACCCAATCCCAGTTCGTTCCATGTTTTACCAAAAATGCAATTCCTGATCACGATCGGCGTAGCGGAATTTTGGGTTCCAAGGTCAATAAAATAAAATCCTCCAACACCACCCGCAGCCCCACCACAGGGTAAATTATAAAAAGTGCAATTCTCAAATTTTATAGAATTGGAGCCAGGGCTTCGATGATCAATCACTTTCCTGGCGTTGTAAAGAGTGGTGTTCGTTACGAGGATATTTGCTACGGTATTTGAATTGTTTGTATTGACAAGAGAAAAATCTCTTAAGCTGTCGATGATGCAATTGTCAATGATAAGCTCCGTAACTTTAGTGCCTGCACCCCCGGTTTGCATTCTGAAGAATCCGCGAAACTTGTGGCCACGAACATTTTCAAACTTAACTTTTCCGATCGTGCCGACCTGGTTGATATTGAAAATATACTTTGCATTATAGTCATCGCTATACATGTTCACATCTTTGAACACCAACGAATCAATCGTGGTTCCTGCAGTAAGATTAAAATTGGCGCCCATGAAAATGCTGGCCAGGTCAGGGATAAAATCAGGGCCGCTTAAGAATGTGAGTGATTTGTTCAGACTTGTGGTCGATGTAAAATTATATGTCAGTCCTCTTTTTAAAACTATAATGCTACCGGACGGGATGATCGGTATCGTGTCTGCAAGAACAGAAGGTCTCCCTGTAATTCCACGCAAGTCAATAACATTCGCACCCTCGATCGTTTGTTTCGTGGTAAACGAAAGCAAACCTTTTGATCGTGTGCCGGCAAATATTTCAGCCGAATACGTGGTAAGTGGTTGCAGGTTATTGATCAGTTTGAATCCTGCTGTATTATCACCGGCACTTATGATTACATCTGTGGCAGAGCCACCCGTTGGAATTAACACAATTTTGGTTACTCCGGGTGTTGTTGTCCATCTTAAAATTACTGCTTTGTCGATAATGTCGGCTTCAGGCACAGGAACTACGAAGATCTGTTCCCCTGTCATAGTAAAAGCGGGTGAAACAAACCAATTTGATCCGGCAGTGGTTCCGCTTGTATTTGCTTTTACACGTGCAAAATACCTTTGCCTCACTGCAATCTCCGCATCTGTAACAACTACAAATGTCGAATCTGTTGTTTTGGTATAGTCCGGAGCAGCCTGGAAACTTGAGTCTTTTGAGATTTCGATTGTGTATTGAACGTTTTTATTTTCAGAAAAAAGAGAGGGGTTCCATTGAATCCTTACCTGGGTTTGCCCAACTGTAAGCTGCAGACCAGTTGGTGTAAACAGGCGTGGCAAATTCACTTCTTCCACATCAGGATCTTTATTACAGGCAAGCAATAACGCGGCTATACAACCTGCCAGGACCAATTTAATCTTGACTATCTTTCTTAAGCTTTTCATATTTAATGTTGTTTAAGCTCTTAATTCATATTAATACCCATAATCCTGGGTGAGTTTTGGATTTGCATCGAGCGATGCTTGTGGAATCGGTAACAACTCACTCTTATTTGGCGTAAATGAAACAGCATAATAAGTAAGAATGGTGGTCGCAATATTGGACCTAACCCAGTTTACCCTTGTATAATTAGGCGGGGCGGTACTGCCAATGGCATTTGGCTTGTAGAACGACCCTGCCCAGGTTAAAGTCGGTGAGTTATTCAGATAGTACATATAATCGGGAAGATTATCATAGGGCGCCTGCCTGTTTGACATTGCTAACAGTGTCGCCTTCGTTTCTGCGATCTTGGTTGCCATCAGGTTCCAACGGATAAGATCATACTTGCGAATACCTTCAGCTCCGAGTTCCAAAGCCCTTTCTTTTATAATAGCATTAAAGAACCCTGCATAGTCCGATGGCGTTGTTCCTATCAAAGCTGCATTACCGTCATAAGCTCTTAACCGGACCTTTTCAAATGCTGCTTTGGCTTCCGCAGTGGGTCCATTATTAATTTCATTTTCTGCTTCGGCAAACATCAGCAATACATCTGAATAGCGAAGGATAGGCCAGTTGACCCCAAAATACTGGGGCCCGATCGTTAATCCGCCGGGTATCCAGTCTCTTCTGAAATTGCCATCCGTCATCACTTCCAGTCCGCGACCTGTACGTGCAGTTATGGTAGTACCGGTTGCCTCTACATAATACGGGGCACAGACAACGTCCCGTCTTGTGTCAGTTGAGTCAAACATGTAAAAATAATTTGGCAGAATACTTAAAGCCGAATTTCCATTATTATTTGCCCGTGGACCGCAATAATATCCAAGTTTGCTGTCGCCCAAAGCGCTGGTTCCGCCTCCCATTGCTACTTCCCATATTACTTCGCCGTTTGGTTCTATTTGTTTACCGGCGATATAATCTTTAAAAACCGACTGGTAGCTGGGATTAAGGTCATGCTGGTTGCTTTGTATGATAGCTGCACATTCATCTCTTGCGATCCTGTAATAAATCTGATGATTACTGCCCCTTTGCATCTGTTTGCTTCTTCGCAACGAATACCCGCCGCGATACAAAGCAATTCTTGCTCTGAGTCCCCTCACCGCGCCCTGCGTAATTCTTTCATCCTTGCTGACCTGCGTTCTCCACGGAACAAGCGTTGCTGCTAACCCCAGGTCTTCGAGCAATTGCTCATATATACTATCCCTGTCCATTTTTGCTTTGAAAAGATCTGTCTCTACTGATGAAGGAAGGAATTGTGCGGGTACATCACCCCAGTTACGGATCAGCTCCTGGTAAAATACTGCCCGTAGGGTCAGGGCTTCACCATGCATTCTTTTCAATTCCGTTGAGTTGGCGTAGCCGTTCATTTTCGGAATGTTATAAATGCAAATATTTGCCTTTTCAATACCTGCATAAAGCTGATTAAAAGGCGCAGCCAACTGTGTATTG
>DASTIZ010000118.1:0-6110 GCA_035717045.1 Chitinophagaceae bacterium | reverse complement strand
TGGCCCCGGCTAATCGCTTTTCAAGGACTACCATTTCGAGCGATTGGGTAGGTACACCAAATCTTTCATCAACAGGAAAGGGAAGGACCTTGCCGGTTCTGGTATAGCCATGCCGCTCATACCAGGCGATCAGTTCCTGGCGAACAGTGATCACTGTCATAAATATTGAGGAGCAGTTTACTTTTTTAGCATACTCGTCTGCGGCAGCCAGCAACTTTTTGCCTATGCCTTTTCCTTGCGCCACTGGAGATACCGAAAACATTCCCAGGTAGAGGCGGTCTGCTTTTTTATGAAGAAACACACAGCCTTCAATGATTTTGTCTTCGTTTAGATATTTAAGAAATACGGCTTCTTGTTTTTTGATCAGGTTGCTTATTGTGGCTTCGTCGGTTCTTTTTTCGCCCGCAAAAAGATTCGCTTCTGAGGTCCAGCCTTGTTTCGAGTTCTCACCGCGATAAGCGTTATCCAATAACCCTACTATTGAAGCGACATCTTTTTCATCGGCAACTGATATCGGCATTCAATGAAGATAACGCTTACCGGTCAAAAATTCTTAGCAGATGTCACCCCTTTCTTACTTCGCTGTAAGCGCTGCGCATAATCATTAAGCGAATAAGCGAGATAAAGAGTTTTATTTCCGTAGGCTCCACCACTTGTCTTAGGATAGATGTAGAGGTATTGCAGTTTTATGCGGTTAGCTTTCCATACATAATCATCCTTAAAAGAACCAATCGTAACTGCACTATCAATTTTTATTTTTTCATTGTAACTCAGATCCTGTGTCGGTTGGCCAAAAGAGTTTTTTACCGCGTCAATAAGTTTTTCATAATACTCCGGGGAGATCCGTACGATGATCTTTGACAGCGTATCTCTCAAATAATACAATTCGATCGCTTTTACCGGTATATCACCGATCATATCTTTTGTATAATCAACCGTTACCTTGTCCGCGCCATCCGGGTCTTTTTGTTTTACTCCCTGGCCCAAAATGAATTTTGACCCTAGCTTATATTTTTTGAATCCATTATTAGCTTCAAGGCTTTTTAAGTTTTGGGCGCTGCCGCTTACCGTAGTATTTATACCAACCAAAGTGAATAATGCGGGGATAAGAACGTTTTTCATATTGAAGGGCTTTGTCGTTATGTTCTTCTTAGCAAGAATCATGCAAGCGGAACAAAAAACTTAAGAAAAAAGCAAAACCGTGTTGTCAATAATCTGAGTAGTCCGCAGGATATAGATAAGTGATATCGATATGGGAAACATTATGCTGATATTCCGGCATCGAAGACAATTTTTTCCAGTAAGGATCGTCAACAAAATTCTTCCAGTTTGCATCTCTTGCCTGTCTATTATCATGACAGGTCATGTACATCAGGTTTGGCATTTTGGACCCGGCCACCACCTCCCCATAAAAGGCTGCATTAAAATTTAATCGCTTGAACAAACCGATCTCATCACCCTCGTTAAACATATGGACTTTATTCTTAAATATTTCCTCCGTAGCGCTTTCATAACTACGCAACTCGTAGATCCTTTCTTTCCTGGGACCATTCAGTACCGGTGGCTGGAGTTTCGGGGCCAATGAAAAAGCCCGCAACAAAATGGTTTCAATTCTTGTAAAGGGAGGTGACGAATACGCCGCCTTCAAATATTCCGCACCCGCTTCCCGGTAGGATTTGTCAGCATCTAATCGGGACGCAATTCGTGTTATTTCATCTAATGATGAGACGGGCACTAACACATACACGGTCTTATCTGTCAAGGTATCATTAGCATGGTTCTTAAATACCCCAATATTCCTGATTTTCATTTTATGTAATGCAGGCAGGAGCGCATTTTTCAAATAGCTATCTATGATATTTTGTTGGGTATTCGTGTTGAAATGGTATATAGTCAGTTGATAAAACTCCCTTTTTTCTTGTTGTTCCGGCAGCCATGATGGAAAAAAATGCAAAAGCACCGGGAGACACACGAGTGCTCCGGATAGTTTCAAAATTCTTTTCATTAGACTTATTGTAGTGAAGACGTGGTTTTATAATTGTGTGTAAACTTATGATATGTATCAATACGCAACACGATTTTTTTCAGCTTTCAATTTTTTCACGGTTCAAATCAGATGGTACTGAAGGCGGGCGCCAATATACCGGGTTGGCCCAGGAAGTTATTCAAACGCAGAAGGAGGGTCTGTATTCAATTTGCTGTTTTAACACGATTGGATTCCGTTAGCCCTGGCTCGTTCAAAATAAAAAGGGCTTAAAAAAGCCCTTGAATTTTTTGGTGAGACCGGTTTAGTAACGTCCGTCCTTTTTATCCATAGTCCTACCGATTACATAACCACCACCTGCGCCAAGCACACCACCGATGACGGCACCGGCAGCACGGTTTCTTTTGTTAATGATAGCACCGCCGGCTGCACCAACGACACCACCTACCACAGCGCCTTTAGCAGCTTTACTCCATCCTTTCTTGGTACGTGTTTGAGCCGGGTATTGCGTTTCAGAAACCATTTTCGGACTCGAATACGTTTTCGTAGCTGCGCGTCTTGCCGTAGTGGTCTTAGCTGCGGTTCTTACCGGAGCAACAGCAAGCGCATTTTGTTTTTGTGCTTGTTCAACCTTCCATGCCTCGAATTGTGCCAATTCTGTTGCAGTCGCATCAACTTTTTTCGACTTAGAACTGTTAACCAGGCCTATCGTCGCTACAGATACTACTGCAGCTATGGCGATAAGTAGTATAACTTGTTTCATAACTGAAGTTTTTAAGATGAATAAATTTTTTTCCATAGTCAATCATAGATGTAGAAAAACGGTGCCAGACACGAGATCACTGGTGAAAAAAACGTTAACGGCCTTGTATCTTAACATGATGAATAGAATATCTTTTAAGTCCTTTAACAATGTCAATTGCTTTGCGCTCTTTATTAATAAAAAAGCCTGCATCTTATATACGCAGGCTCTTATATTCATTGAAAAAAATTATCTCGCAACAATTGCACGAAGACGTTCAAGATCCTGAATTCCTTCATACCTGATCGGTACTTCCTTATTGAAACCTGCTTTTCGAACTGTTGCAATTCCTTCGATCCTGATCATTGCTTGTTTCTTTTGGAAAATCTCCCTGTGATTTTTCACCGCGCTGATATTGTCCATTTTTATCAGTGCAGGAACAATGAATTCCTGGCGTTTCCTGACTGATACTTTATCCTTTATACTGAATCGTCCGAAGTACATATTGTCAATGTAGATATCTCCTCTTGCGGTGGCCAGTTCTACACTAAAATCATTGGGATTGTAATACACCATATCAAAACCTGCGGTTGTCTGCAACAACCCAACATCTTCAATATGTACATTCTGAATCTCGCGGTATTGAGGTTCTTTGATGTTGCCTGATTTACATGAAACCAGGAAAAGTGCGGCTGGTACTAAAATGAGTAATAATCTTTTCATATCGGTTGATTTAATTTAAAAAAATCAGAACATTCTTATAATCAAACTATCAGGCCACTTTCCGTTAAACTTTTGTGAACCGGGACTCTTAACAGGATTTTATTATTTTACATTTCAATGAATACTACGCTCAAAAAAATATTGGTGATCACGCCAGCAATAATTGTGAGTTTATTTTACCTGCGTATCATATATCATGAACACTACACTCATTCAACATCAAAAAGAGTTATCGCGTTTATGTTAAGTGTCCTGTTGCTGTATGTGTGGATGCTGTTTGTTACAATCCGGCAGCGACAGGACAATTTCTTACAGGTATTGATCCAATCGGGCTTTTTCATATATGTATTTGCGGTACTTCAGCTCACCGGCTATTTTATTCTTTTCCGGGAAATATCGTCGGTGGATTGGTGGGGAAAAATGAGTCATCGTGTAGAAACAAATGATCATGTCAATTTTCAGGTTTTTGACACGATGAACCGGTATAGCGTTTTTAGCAGGCAAATGATCGGGAATGCGATCATGCTTCTGCCACTGGGAATTTTCATTCCTTTATTGAACAAAAAACGAAGAAAAACTTCAGCCCTCTTTATTGTATTGCTTATTTCTTTGGTGGTGTCGGTCGGAATCGAAATTCTGCAATTGGCAACAAATTACCGGAGTACGGATGTCGATGACGTGATCTTAAATACATTTGGAGCCTGTACCGGTTTCTTAATTTATCAGTTGATCAAATCACTGATGAGCTTTGATAACTCAGGTAATTGAATCGAGCCATAACTCAACATCGCCGGTAGCTACGATTGACAGAGCAGATAGCAGCATTACAGACTTCTTTAATCGCTAGCGAATCGTTTATCCCGACTGCTGTCTGTTTCTGCCCGGAAATCCTGAAAGTCCCGGCAGCATCCGGGTCTATTCGCTTATTACATCCCAGGGCGTGGTGATCGTGTTGTCTTTTTCAACATCCTTTGGTCTTTGTTTTCCTTTTTTGATAGGCAATGGCTCATGAGCCTTGTCCCTTGGAATTGAAAGATCAATCTCTAAGTTTTTAAAATCATCGTCGGTTATCTTATCATGTTTGTTGCTTAAATGCCTTTTTACGATCTCCTTGGCCGTTTTCTTCTTTGAGACAGAGCGGCGAGCAGACGTTTTACGAGTGGTTTTTGCCATGTTACTAATTTTTAGATACTGCTGAAAAATGCGTACCAGAATGATGTTTTGAATGCAGTGGCATCCTTTTTGCCAAACTGGTTTTGAAGATATTGAAATTGTGATTTGTGTAACAGGGAATGGGTATGTAATATCATCGACAAAATTATTAACTTTTAAACCTTCTATTATGAAAAAAAGTATTAGCAGTCTCTGGCTGCGTTTCATGACCTTCATTCTTTTTGCCTGTTTTAGCGTAGTAGCCTTTGCACAGGAAAAGGGTGTTGATATTGATGTTAACGTAAAAAAGGAATCCCAGTGGTACCAAAACCCGATAGTGTGGGTAATAGGAGGTGCAGTGTTTATACTGTTGCTGGTTGCCCTGTTACGAGGCGGTGAGAAAAAAAGCGCGTAAAAATATACCGAATAGCGTTGAGGTGGATATATGAAAGGGCCCCGACTCAGTCGGGGCATTTCTGTATAAAGTGAGGCATTTTCACCACTTGTTTAAACAAATTATAGCATAAGTGGCACAAAGGGGTATTGGTACAGACTTTGTCTTTTTACCATGGAATATTTAACCAATTAAATCAAAGTATTATGAAAACTATTTTCATTTTCCTTATTGGTAGCATTACGGCAATTGCAGCAATAGGGCAAACCACGAGCACAGTGACGATAAATGTGAGAGGAGTGAATAATCAATCAATAATCATTGATGGCCAGGAATATGTTGTCACAAGCGATTATAACTCGAATAGCAATACTCCCATCGTTGTGTCAAACCTCCAGGCCGGGCAACATACCCTGCAAATAAAACGGAGTGATGAAACGAATCCTTCTTCAACTGTATTCACCGTCAGGAACGGCTATGACCTGCAAATAATCATCACTCCGAATGGTAGCGTGCAATTGAGAGAAACAAAATGGAAGTCAGATAATACCACCGCCCAATACATGGTAGCAATGAACGGCACAGATTTTAATAACTTGTATAACAGCATTCGGAATGAACCCAGGACGAGCAGAAGAACAACAATGCTCAGTACCGTGTTTGCAAACACCGCTAATTATTTCACTACAGCACAAGCCCGGCAACTGATCCAGCTGGTGAATAATCAAAACACGCGGCTTAGTCTGGCAAAAGCAGCTTACCCCCATATCACCGATCCTACCTTGTTTCTTGACCAGATGTACCCTCTGTTTAACAACCGATCATTTCAAACTCAACTGCGAGATTATGTGACTTCATACAGTACAGATAATTCATCCACGGCAATGAGTACAGCGAATTTTAATACAATTTACAGGAGTGCTCAACGCCAGTCAACCGTGAATTCAAAAGTATCTTACATCTACAATGCTTTTGCTAATACCAATAATTATTTTTCAGTTGCGCAGGCAAGGCAACTGGTTCAACTTGTACCGGATGAGACCAACCGGTTGTACCTTGCTAAAATTTCATATAGGAGCATCGTAGATAAGCATAATTTTTCGCAGATGAATAGC
>DASTIZ010000117.1:0-3262 GCA_035717045.1 Chitinophagaceae bacterium | reverse complement strand
AAGAAGTTTCTTACGGCCAAGCCATTTATCATTCCAACCTTTGCCTTTCGGATTGCGCATTAAAAAGCTGCGAATGGCAAGGTTCCCGATCAGGATACTTTCAGTGAAGGGCCCGGCATATTCAAATGGCGAACTTGTTTTCGCTTTTCCATAACCAGCGATACAGGCATTTACCCATTGCAGGTAATGTCCTTCCGGAACCCTTTTGATTGTTTCTTTTGGCAAATTTTTTTCTGTCATCAGCCTGGTGGGTAATAACCGTGGATTCTCACCATAACAATCCATCAACAGCTTTCCTTTTGTGCCGACAAACAACACACCACCATCCCAATTACCAAATGATTCTTCAGGTAAGAGTTCATCTGGTCTTTGCGGTAATAAACCACCGTCATGCCATGACACTTTTAAATTTCCTTTTCCGTCTGTTCTTGGATAATTCAAATGGATGATCGATGAAGCCGGACATGCATCAGGGTTCTGCGAATCATCCCACATTTTAGACCAGATGGTAGCGATGCTGGCTTCAACTGAGTCCGGGTAAAGTATCGGCAATATGCGATAGATGGGATCCATAATATGACAAGCCATATCACCCAATGCCCCCGTACCGTAAGCCCACCAGCCACGCCAGTTAAAAGGAAGATAGGCCGGGTTATATGGAATCGCGGGAGCAGTTCCTAACCAAAGATCCCAATCCAGTTCTTTTGGAATTTCATGTTGACCCGTAGGAGTGGGGATCCCTTGCGGCCATACAGGTCGGTTTGTCCATGCATGTGCAGTGTGTACATCACCGATCAAACCGCTATCAAAAATCTCCTTTGCTTTTCTTACTCCATTGCCTGAACCGCCCTGGTTGCCCATTTGCGTAACCACCTTATATTTTTTGGCCGCTTCGGTCAACATTCTGGCTTCAAAAATATCATGCGTCAATGGCTTTTGGGTGTATACATGTTTACCAAGTTGCATGGCGGCAATAGTAGCTACTGCATGTGTATGATCAGGAGTAGAAACAGAAACCGCATCAATGTTATTCTTCTCCTTATCCAGCATCACCCTGAAGTCTTTGTAATAGGGCGCATTGGGAAAAGATTGTCTTGACTTCACGGCCTGCCTGTCGTCCACATCACATAAGGCAACGATGCTTACATTGGGGCTCTTTGCAAACTCAGCAAGATCACTTGTTCCTTTACCGCCGGCACCGATACCGGCAATTCTTAATTTATCACTTGGTGCTATAAAACCACGGCCAATCACGTGTCGTGGCACAATAAAAAAACCAGTACCCGCAACAGTGCTGTTTCTTATAAATTTTCTTCTTGATTGATTAGACATATTGGTAGAAATTAATAATTAACAATTAAGACTTAAAAATTTAGATGCTTTTCCAAAGTCCCTTAAGGGATTCAGGGCCTCTTACCACACGCGTATACATTTTCATATTCTTATTTTATTTTGAAATGCTGGAAGGCGAGCTTGTTGTCGGGTTTGGAGTTGATTCCGCACCTGCATTCTCAAAGCTGATACATTCTTTCAATTCTTTTTCTGTATAGGCCAGGCCATATTGTTTTAATACTTCATCAGGCACACCATTCCACCTGGTTGCAACGTTACCAATATACCCAATATCTTTTACTCCGATCTGTGATGTATAAAACCCCGTTGCCACCAGGTCACGCATTTTATTAAAGAAGGAAACCCCTTGTTGCATACCGGGTTTCACCTGGCCCTTGATTACTTCTTTTCCATTTTCTTCATAACGGATCTCCGTATATGCAATATCATCAACTACTTCCAATTGCTGCTTGTTATCACAATCTTTGAACCCTTTACCAAACCTGGTTACGCATTGCATATCCAGCCAACGAAGACCACCACGCAAGGGTGTTTGATGGTGGGGCATGTCTTTTACAATAAACTCGATGAATTCGGGAACTTTTGCATCGGTTGCACTACCACTTACCTCATCCTTTGGAATTATGATATCGGACAGTATCGCAATAGTGGCCATTTCATGATCGGTAAAAAACTTAGGCATTTTCAGTATTCGCTTTTCATTTTCGACTTCTGCCGGGTTACGGTCGAGATCGAATTTCGGATCAGCAACAACAGCTTTTTTTTCCTCAGTATTGCAACCCGCAACAACCGCCGGAACAGCAACGGCACCAGTGGCAATAAGTTTTAATGATTCTCTACGATCCATATGCTTAGTTTATTGTTTTTCGTTTATGGTTTATCGTTTGTTGAAAAACGATATGAAGCTTAACACTTCGCTTCGCTCACTACAGGCTACGTGTCGCGCCGAAGCTTAATCGGAGCGATGCAGCCGGTATCATAATTTCCTCAACAATCCCTGCCTGCGGGCAGGCAGGCTTCTGATCGCAAAAATCCTGGTTTAAATATTTCCCTTTTTCAATTCATCAACGATGTATTCACTTGCCCTCATAGAAAGAGCTAATATTGTCCACGTAATATTCTTATCAGCCTGTGATGTGAAAGCCGCTCCATCAACCACAAAAAGGTTTTTGCAATCATGTGCCTGGTTCCATTTGTTCAATGCCGATGTCTTTGGATCATTTCCCATGCGTGCAGTACCGGCTTCATGAATGATCTCGCCAGGTTTTGCCAATCCCCATTGATTGGCTTCACTGTCCTTATGGCCCCAGGTGATCACAGCACCCATATTGTGCATGATCTCCATGAAAGTTTCTTTCATGTGTTTCGCCTGCTTAATTTCATAGTCACTCCAATTCACATTGAATCTTAAAACGGGAATACCATATTTATCTACAACGTTTGGATCGATCTCGCAATAGTTATCTGCTCTTGGAATGGCTTCACCACGACCGGCCATCCCGACACTGGCTCCATAGAAGTGACGATAGTCTTCTTTCAATGATTTGCCATAACCCCCCGGTTTCTTCTCTACACCACTCACGGCATAGCGACCATTGAAATGTTCAATACCACCCATAAAACCATAAGCCGGCTGACCCATTCCTCCCCAATATTCGATATGGTAACCACGGGGAAAGTCCAATTTTTTATTATCAAGCCACCACGGTGAATACACATGTAAACCACCAACCCCATCTTCATTGTATCTTTTTCTTCCAAAAAGTGTTGGCAGGTAACCACCCATTGCAGCTCCTGTTGAATCATGCAAATATTTTCCAACAACGCCGCTTGAATTGGCAAGACCGTTTTGATGTCTTGCAGATTTTGAATTCAGCAAAAGCCTTGAGGACTCGCATGCCCCCGCGGC
>DASTIZ010000116.1:0-5783 GCA_035717045.1 Chitinophagaceae bacterium | reverse complement strand
TTGATAAATGAAAAAACCGGCCGTCCAAATCCGGGACTAAATCATAAATGAAAATAAGAAAAAATGAGTAGAGATGCTGATAGGCTCCGCCTATTCAACCAGTGTTGCAGATATATCCCTCAATGAGCTTAAACAGACCTGTAGTAAATTTCTGTAGAAGGTCTTGCATGGCCATCTATTACTTTTGTATGGTGTTTACAAATGGTATCGATTGATTCGTCGTCCGATTTACCGAACCCGCTCTTAGGGTAAGCACAAAACAAGATGAATTCAGATGTTGAGTGAAGATGATTCCATAATGTTTCCAGTTGCACGGTTGCCGCATATAAGCCGCGTTCCCATAGAATGGCCACCATTTCCCCAAACGCCCTGATCTTTCCGTTTCGTTGCCCGGCATGATCAATAAGCCCGCTCACAAACGTGTTAAATATCTTTTCATCAATCCGGTCTCCAATTAATAACGTCGAAATCAAATTATGAGCGTCGATCGGTATGTATTGACTTGTACTGATAAGCTTGTTAAGATCAAAACCCTGCGAATATAACCGCTCATTCAATGCCTCCAGATGAGCCGAAGTCGCTATTACTACAACAGTTTCATCAGCCAAAAAACCAGAACCCGTAAAACCTTCCAGCGTATCAAGAAATATTTTCTCATTTTCATAGATCTGAACGAGATGTTCACACGGGGCAATTTCTCCCCAAAAAACCTGCATATTGGAGGTATCCCATTCGGTGATTTCTTTATGTAAACTTTCCATTGGTAAGAATCAAAGCATAAATTGTGAAAAAGGCAGATGGACAAATCCATCACTTATAAAAGATGATCAAGTCCTGTTCCAATTAATCAATGTTATACGGGCATGCATTTTGTAAATTATATTAACGATTGAATGAAAAAGCCAGCGGTCATAATAACCATTGCAACATTGTATTTGTTCTTTTTTCACGTATCCCCGTATATCAATGTGCCTGATGAATTTATCATTGCCATGTTCATTCTCGCCCCCTTCCTGCTTATCTATATGGTATATGTAGTTTTAAGATACGGGAAGCCCTCCAAATATACGTTTGACGAAAGATTCTACGAAGATGTCGACTATAGCAGAATTAATTAAGACTGTAAACCTGATCTCATCAGGCAACAAACACTTCCCCATTTGGAAAGGTAACAGTCACTTTTTTTTGAGCAGGTAATCCTCCATTTACCGGCGGAACGATTATATCCGCAGTGATGCTTGCATAGAATAATACCTGACCGAGGTCTTTCAGCTTCTGATAAGACTCATTGAACTTTGATTCGGCCAACTTAGATTGTTCATCATTAACCGTCATATCCTGGTAGGCCTTGTAGATCCTTTCAGCTTCATCCAGAGAAAAACATTTGTCTTCTCCGCCCGAAATTGCCAGCAACTTATTATATTCTTTTTCCGCATCAGTTTTTTTCTTATGGTGATAAAGTGATCTTTGTTGTTGTTCTATATACTCAATAATTAATCTTTCCACGGCGGAATTATTGGGGATCATTTCATTCATCTGGTAAATATAATCGCCATCGAGAGCTTATAGAAAGTAAGAATCCGAAGAATTAATTGCGGGGAGATATACGACAAGATCACCGGATTTTCAAGCCAGGGAAATATTTGCTGATTAAGTTGCCGCACGAAGCTTAAGTCACCTGGAAACGATTAGTAAATTAGAAATATTAATTCCTTTGTTTTCGCTTTTTTGAAGCAAGTCAAGTATATGGGATGAATATTTATATTGTAAAACGCGATGTACGGGAAAATATGGGGAATGCCTTCATAATTAATTTTGCTTTTGTCGAACAGGGCTGGTGGAGCTTGCTTCTTCCCGGCTGAAGCCGGGTCCTCGCAAGTTAAAATTTGAAATTCCACGTAACAGCAGGCAATATCGGGAACAGAGAAACCTGCCTTGCTTCCACTCTTAACGTGCCGTCATAAGGACTGCCGGTTTGATCGAAGTAGATAAAATATGGATTGTAACGGCTGTAAACATTATAAATACTAAACACCCAACTGCTCTGCACTTTTCTTTTCTTTTTTGGCACAGGGGTATACGTAGCGGCAAGATCGAGACGATGATAAGCCGCAAGCCGGTATTGATTCACCTGGCTGTATTCCTGGGTCAACACGCCTTCAACGATATAAAATCTTTCAGGCATGGTAGTAGCGGCACCAGTGCCATAAACAAATACGCCGCCGAACCTCCATTTTTTACCCGGCTCATAATTTACGACAACGCTCATGTCATGGCGGCGATCATACCGCGCCGGGTATGTTTGGCCATTGTTGAGTTGGGAGAATTTTCTTCTTGTCCAGGAAAGTGTATAACCGATCCAGCCATTCAGCTTACCTCTTGTTTTGTTAACAAAGAATTCTGCACCATAGCTCCAGCCATTTCCAAAAACAAATTCATCTTCCGGATCCTCTAAGGATGGAGTATAGCCCTCTGCGTACTCGATCTGGTTCTGCATTTTCTTGTAATACACTTCAACCGAGGTCTCATATTTGTTATCTGTGAAATTTTTAAACAGGCCGGCCGTGTACTGCCAGCTGAGCTGGGGTTTTACAATGTACGTACTGGGCACCCAAAGATCTGTTGGCAATGTGCTGCCAGCATTACTGACCAGGTGGATATACTGGTAATTGCGGCTAACAGCTGCTTTGACAGAAGTTTCATCATCCAGGGCATATCGGATCGTAATACGTGGCTCAAAACCCCCGTATGTCCTCACCGGCTCGAAACTTTTATACACGGTGCTGTCAAGCTTATTTCCGTCAACATCTCGCACATACTTGGTGTAGGGCCCGATCTGCGTGAATCCACTCCACCGGATCCCATAATTGATCTTGATCTTATCGCTCAGCTCCCAATCATCCTGCACATACAAGGCAAATTCGCTGGCATATTTTACACTTTCATTATTGGGTTTGAAAATGATCGAGTCCTGCCGGCCTGACACAATATTTGGAATGAATTTGTGATAAGTGTACAAACCACCAAACTTTAGCTTATGTTGCGGTGAAGGATAATAGTCAAAGTCTGCTTTTAGGTTGGCGTCTTTAATGCCTGACGCCAAGGATAGTTCGAAATTATTTTGTGCTGCTTCAAATTTGAATTTGTAATTATTATAAACTGCGGTTGTATTGGCGAATAATCTTTTGTTGAAAACGTGATTCCAGCGTAGCGTTGCTGTACTGTTACCCCAGGGGATATTGGAACGAAAGGAACGTTTTACATTATTGAAATCAAAAACATCGCGGCCAAAATAACCACTGAGATATACACGATCTTTTTCCGAAAATTTATAGTTCACCTTGGCGTTGAGATCGTAAAAAAAATAACCGGAACCGTAAAAATCACTTGTTTTTTTAATAAAGGGTTTGGCCAGCACATCAACATAAGTTCTGCGTGCCGAAACGATAAATGACGACCTTTCTTTTTTTAAGGGGCCCTGTATGGATATTCTTGAAGCGATCAAACCAATGCCCCCATCAACCTGGAATTTATTCAGATTACCATCTTTCATGGCCACATCAAGCACCGAGGAAAGCCGCCCGCCATATTGTGCAGGCATTCCGCCTTTGATCAATGACGTGTTTTTGATCGCATCAGAATTAAAGATGGAAAAGAACCCAAAAAGATGCCCCGTGTTGTACACAACCGCATCATCAAGCATGATCAGGTTTTGATCAGGTCCGCCACCGCGGACATAAAAACCCGCATTCCCTTCACCCGCGTTCCTTACGCCGGGCAATAATTGAATTGCTTTCAGGATATCGACCTCTCCAAGAAATGCCGGAATGTTTTTGATTCTTATCGTGGACAGGTCAATTCTTCCCATTTCAGCATTCTTTACATTCGCATCCCGCCGGCGATTGGCATACACCACCACCTCAGAAATGGCAGCATTTTTAGGAACAAGTTCAAAATTGAATGAAGTATCTGCCCGTAACCCGAACGCGACAAGCTTTTGCTGGTAAGAAACGTGAGTGATGCTGATCAGGTAATCACCAGGATCAAGGGTAATGGAATAAAACCCATATTGGTTGCTCGCGACGCCTTTTCCTTGTCCACTGATAGCTAATGTAGCGCCAATGATCAGCTCCCCAGATAAGCTATCGCGTATATAACCATTCAACGTGATCCTCCCCGCTGGATTACCAGGCCTGTCCTGTGCATACACAAGAAGGGGGAGAATGCTAAACAAAAAAACAGCTGCGTGTCTGAACATATTTCATGCGGGTTACTTGCCGGTTGAGTCAGCCGAAAAATCTATCGAATCCCTGGTGACACCACAGGCAAGCATCGACTTTCCATATTTCGGATCATGAAGACCGAGATAGGGATTGCGGCGGTTTTTCAAATCACCGGTTGAACTTAACCAATATGCAGATGACTCATAATTATTGAGTGCCATCGGACATTCATGATAATAAACTTTTGCCACATCAAACTTTACTATGCGAAGAAGATCGAATAAATTATTGGATAACATGGTAAGGTCGGCTCTTCTTTCGGCAAGCGAGGTATCAAGTTGCATCCCATGAATATCTGCTTTGATAACTTCCCACGTGCTTCTCGCCGTCTCATATATCGCCGAATCCTTTTGCATCTCGGGAATACGAATGCTATCAACTGACACTTTTAATTTAGCAAGTGATGAGCTGACACCTGCCGTATCCCAGTTGACGAATGATTCAGCCAGCGTATAATAATCATTCAGTGCTTTGCTCATTGATTCATTAAAACTGTCGCTGTGCTGGCTGACAAGTAAACCCTGCGGCCCCGGCGTTTGATCCGTACTTTTCCTGGGGAAAATAAACTTCCATACCACCACACCGATAAGGATCACAATAAGAAGTGCTACCACAAGCAGAACTTTCTTCATCAGGAAAGAAATTTACCCGCAAAGATAAATGTCAATAGCCGTAAGACACAATCAATTATTTTTGCAGACTTGTTAAAGTCGTGGTGACGTAGTCACCTGCTGACGTCTCACGTTTCACGTTTCACGAAATATCAAAAGGATGCTCGCTGGCCTCACCAACGTCACTTTCGAATTCGGCGCCCGAACCCTGATACGGGATGCGACCTGGCATATTCAGCCGGGCGAAAGGATTGGTTTGGTCGGCTTCAATGGAACGGGTAAATCAACCATCCTTAAGTTATTTGTTGGTGAATACAGTCCTTCTTCCGGAGTCGTTGAAAGAAGCCGGAACACTTCTATCGGCTACCTGCACCAGGACCTGCTGAGTTTTGACACCAATGATTCAATACTTGAGGTTGCCCTTAGTGCGTTTGAGAAAATTTTATTGCTTGAAAAAGAAATTGAAGAATTAGGCAAACGGCTGGAAATCCATCACGATGAAAAGCTATTGCACGATTATACCGACAAACTTCATGAGCTGGACACCCTGGGTGGCTATAATATTCATCATAAAACAGAGGAAATATTGCAGGGATTAGGGTTTGCCAATTCCGACCTGAAAAGACCGTATAAAGAATTCAGTGGTGGATGGAGAATGAGAGTGCTGCTGGCAAAAATGATCTTACAACAACCGGATCTGTTGTTACTGGATGAGCCTACCAATCATCTTGATCTACCATCAATCGAATGGCTGGAAAGATATTTACAGAACTATCCGGGTGCGGTGGTTATCGTCAGCCACGATAAATACTTTTTGAACCGGATGGTGACAAAGATCGTTGAACTGTATCAACAGGAACTTCATATCTATTCAGGCAATTATGACTTT
>DASTIZ010000115.1:0-3535 GCA_035717045.1 Chitinophagaceae bacterium | reverse complement strand
GGCATTATTTGAATAGGTGTTTGAGTTCGTACCCACATTATTGCCATTGAGTTTCCATTGGTAAGAAGGAGTGCCGCCATTGGTTGGGGTTGCTGTAAAGGTCACATTGGTTCCTGCACAGATTGTGTTAGCGGGATTGGCGACAATGGTTACAGTTGGAACCACATTTGTATTTACCGTTACCGTAAATGAGCAGCTTATAGAGGGAGCATCTGTTATTTTATAGGTAACAGTTGTGGTGCCTGAGTTATATGTTTGTCCGCTTGCAGTACCATTACCACTGCCGGTGGTGGCGCCGCTGAGCGTATAATTGTATGCAGTTCCCTGGGGTGAAACAGTCGGATCAATTCCTGAAACAACAGCACTGCAGGCACCGGGCCCAGCATCTAAGGTTTGGTTTGCCGGGCAGGCTATAGTCGGTGCCCCGCTGGTTATGCTTCCACCCTTTATAAAAACACCTGAATCATAAATTCCATCTCCTACATCTTGTATAGCAAGAGTAAGTCTGTAAGTGGTGTTTGGCACTACGGTAGCGGTCGCAGTAAGTACCACAGTAAGACCATCATATTCTATGTTTGCAAATCTTATCGCATCCGCTACCAGTTGGGTCTCATTATCGAGGTAATATTGGGAATTCAATCCGTTGTTAATATTATCTATAGTAACTGTCGTTGTTGTGTTTGGTAATACCGCTATATTTTGCGATCCTGTAATTCCGGGCCCACTGATAAAGAAACCAAATACATCATTATAACCGGCATTAACAAATTCATTGTATTCGTCTGAGGCAAAAACATATTGGAAAGTTATTGTATTCGTATTGGAGACAATGTCGAATCCTACTACGGTGGCATCGAATCCCTGGTCTACTCCGGTTAGCGGGTCAAGCAAACTGGTGTCAGGAAGACCATTATCCGTGGATATACCAGAAAACGTGTTTGGCCCTTTAGCATTACCGATCACGCCGGTGGTCAGAAGCAACCCGCTTTCCATGCCCAGGTTTGCCGCTGAACCACATGAAAAACTGCCATAGATATCAGAAGTAGATGGGAGATTAGATTCAACATTTGAGATAGTAATTCCACTGCCTACAAGGGATTGGATGATCTGTGATAGCGGGTTTGTAGTCGCGTTTACAGGAGTTAACGTAAAGTCACAAAACGTCCGACGCGGACTTAGGCTACCGGGTCTTGTCTGATTTTGAAAGAGGACAGCTGCTTTATTAACTAATGCTGGTTTACGTTCCGGAAATTTATTACGAAGTTGCTGTGCATTTAGATATCCCTGCAACAGGAATGTTACAAGCAGTAACATGAATTGCCGGAAGAGTAATTTGGCAGGTCCTGGTTGATTATATACAGAATACTGACAGTTCATAACATGAGTTTATAGGTAAACAAATTGGGGATTCGTATCTTAATCATTTGAGTTACTCATTTTTATTTGTTCTTTCGGTTAAGGGAAGTAAGTTTATACCGATTACGGAAAGAACGATAAGGACTTAATTAATAACCAATGAAAACTTTTCACAGAGGGGATAGAGGTTTCTTGTGTAGGATGGAGTAATTTATCCGGAGGTACAGACTTAATATTGCCCGAGCCCCTTAACAATAGCCCAAAAAGTTAGGGTAGGAGGGTGTAATGAGAAAGGTCAGCGGGTCTTTCTAATTCTTCCCAAACGCTTTGTTAATCGCTTCGGTGCGATTCTGAACATGTAACTTTTCATAAATGTGATGAATATGCTGGCGAACTGTACTGACGGAAATGGAAAGTTGGTCGGCGATCTCTTTATATAATAATCCTTTTGAAAGTAATTGAAGAATCTCGTTTTCCCGGTTACTCAGTATTTCCAGGTTCGCAGTTTCCTTCTGGCCGTTCCTGAAAAGTGTGACAAGCTTTCGGGCAATGTTGGCACTCATCGGGCTGCCGCCATTATATAATTCTTTTAACGATTCAATTAACTGTACAAGCCCAGTATTCTTAAGAAGATACCCCGATGCCCCGGCCTTTAAAGCTTCAAATACTTTTTCATCATTCTCATATACAGTGAACATCATAAATTGGGTATCCGGGCTTTTATCTTTCACCTGGCGGATACATTCAATGCCATTCATGCCGGGAAGATTAATGTCCATAATGACGATATCCGGCTTTAATTTTGGAAGATCAATCACCGCATCTTCTGCTGTCTTGAAAATATCCAGTACTTTAAAATCCTGGCTAAGGGAAATAAAGTTCTTAAGCCCATCTCTCACTTCATCCAAATCCTCCACTATGGCTAATGTGATACTCATGAATTTCGAAAGTAATTTTATCGGTTCGCCCGGCAAATAGAACAAAAGTTATAAAGGCAAAGGAACTTCAATTTTTATGACAGTGCCCCGGCCATTCAATATTTCAAACTTTCCATTGATCTCCATGACCCGCGATTCCATATTAGACAATCCATTGCTGAATGATCTTATCTTAGTTCGGTCAAAACCTATCCCATTATCCTGTATTTCTATTCGCAATGTTGAATTTATATTAATCCTGATTGTAACACCAGAGGCCTGGGCATGTTTTACTATATTATGCAGCGCTTCTTTGACAGTTAAATAGATATCCCTTCTGAATTCACCGCTTAAGAAGGTAGTGGGGAAATGTTCGGGCGCATCAACTGTACAGGAAATTCCATTTTGTGATAAATATTCAACTGCATAAGCGCGGGTATAGGAGAGCAGGTCACTCAGCGTGTCATTTTTTTCATTCAGGGCCCAGACAATTTCACCCATTTTATCGATCATTTCATGACTGTATTCTCTTATCTTGGCGATGTCTTCATCGAAAGATTGTTGTCTTTGTTTCTTAATACCGATGGTTTCGCTTAAGAATTTAATCCTTGACAAGCCTGCCCCCAGGTCATCGTGCATATCCGTAGCTATCCTGGTCCGTTCTTTCTCTATGGCTTTTAGTTTTTCCAGCTCTGCTTTCTGTTTTTTCATTTTTTCGTTTGAGTACCATTTCAAAAATAACCAGCCCGCTATAAGAAGCACAACAAAAAGACCTGCTTTGAAAAAGTTGGTTTGCCAAAAAGATTTTGCGATCGAAATTTCTAATACTTTATCGTTGGGTCCCGGATTGCCCTGGTTATCCAGTACCCGCAGCATAAATAAATATTTTCCCGGTGGGATCTTGCTGTACCGGGTATATTTTGTGACACCGCTTTTTATCCAGTTGTCATCATAGCCGTCCAGCTTATATTCAAAGCTGCAATCAGCGGTATGAAAGAAAGAAACGGGGGAAAAGTCAAGGGAGAATGTATTTTGCTTTGCACTAAGCTTTATGTTTTCGATTTCATCCGGGTTGACATTTGCGGTGTCCAATGCATCGTTTATGTAAAAGGCAGTAAGACGGGCCCGGGGCGTATTGGTAATAAATTGAACGTTTGAAGGGTAAAATGAAACAAGGCCATTTGTAGTTCCTGCTACACATCGTCCCATGTTGTCATAAACAAGTGACGATACCGTGAAATCATTTGCTGGTAAGCCATCTT
>DASTIZ010000114.1:0-13144 GCA_035717045.1 Chitinophagaceae bacterium | reverse complement strand
AAAGGAAAAAAGAATTGAGGTTAAAAAGAAGAAAGGAGAAATTAAAGAGGGCCGCAGAAGAATTGACCCGCACAACATGTGAGCCGGTTGATATTTTTTAAATTTACAGATCCATGAAGTGGGGACTCGTCATTATCATTTTTCTCGTCACCCTGGCCGGAAGCTTCCTGATCAATGCCTGTAGAAAAGGACAGGAAGATGTGCCCGGTAGAACTCCATTGACTTTTACAATACCGGATGGATTTCCTGCGCCGGTTTATAACTTTTCAAATAATCCTTTAACGGAAGAAGGGTTTCAACTAGGCAAAATGTTATTTTATGATGGCCGCTTATCAAACGATGGACATTATCCCTGTGCATCCTGTCACCAGCAAACTGCGGTATTCGGTACTTATGATCACGATCTTAGTCATGGTTATAACGACCAGCATTCAAACCGCAATGCGACGTCGCTTTTTAATCTTGCCTGGCAAAAAGAATTTCATGCAGATGGAAAGTATAAAAGCCTGGAGGATGAATGTCTTGACCCGATCCAGGCGCCCAATCAAATGGCAGAAGAGATAGGAAATGTGCTCACTAAACTTCGTGGCGATGCCCATATGCTTGACATGTTCAGAGCTGCCTTTGGTACAGAGGAGATCACAATTGAACGAATGCAAAAGGCATTGGCGCAATTCACCGTTTCAATGATCACTGCCAATTCAAAGTATGACCAGGTAAAAAGAGGGCAAAGCACCTATACGGATTATGAACAACGCGGCTATGAACTCTATAAAGTAAACTGTGCTTCTTGTCATCCTGAACCCATGTTCACCGATTACTCTTACCGGAATATCGGGCTGAAGCCCGATTCTTATCTAAATGATTATGGCCGTATAATAGTTACGGGAAAAAAGGAAGATTCATTAAAGTTCAAAGTGCCTTCTTTGAGAAATGTTTCACTCACCTATCCGTTTATGCATGATGGCCGTTACAAAAGTTTACGGGCATGTATCGAACATTATGCAAACCCTGAGCCAAGTTCAACACGTGATCCTTTGCTAATGAACGGACTTCACTTCACGAATAACGAGATAATCGATCTTGTTGCTTTCCTGAGGGCGTTGACCGATTCTACATTGGTTAAGGATCTGCGTTTTTACCAGGCACATTAAGCAGAACCTTTTCTTTTCGCCTTCAGTGCTTCCAATGCTTTACGTTGATTATCGATTTCTGAAGTTTGTTTTTCCTGGTCCTTTTCATTTTGTTTGATATCATCCTGCAGTTTCTTCACCCTCTTTTCCATATCATCTTTATCGTCCTGTAAGGATTTTAATTTCTTTTCGGCTTTGCCTACCACCTCTTCCTGCGCCGTTATTTGCAGTTCCAGGTTTTCAGCTTCAATATCCGGGAGTAAATTATAAAGAAAAGACTTTGCGTTGCCAAGCTCTTCTGTATTCAATCTTGATAAAGCATTACCGTCATCTTTCATGATGATAAAATAAAGAACTGCATCATCGGCATCTTTACGGCTTTTTCTATCGACATTAATTATATAATTGTACCGGGCTGGGCTGATGTCGCCGATCATGGCATCTTTATACACCCTGAAGCCTTTGTCCTTATTGAACATTCCCTTCTCTTCCCTTCCTTTATAACCCAACTTATTCATTTTTGCAACAATTGCATTTTCTACAGCAAGCGGGGGAAAATTGTACTCCATAACAATACAAGCTTGCTTTTCTTTATTGTATTCGATCTTGTCCTCATAAGCTTGTGCCTTTATAACAAAGGATGCGGCGATAAGTATGAGTGTGAGAATGAGCGTTCTCATAACAGTTATTTTTAGTTAAAGATACGGTAAAGAGAAAAAGCCCTGCCTGCCGGCAGGCAAGGTTGCATCTGCCGTTCAGCTCCGGCATTGTATAATCAGGCATCAAAGAGTACATTTGTGAAATATTCCAATTCCTTTGAGCAGCATTAGAAAACTGGCGGGACAAACAATCTGGTACGGGTTAAGCAGCATTTTTGGACGATTTCTCAACTATCTGCTGACACCTATTCTTGCTACCATCTTTGCTTCTGCAGAATATGGAAAGATCACCACCCTTTTTACGATTGCCGCTTTTCTCAATATTATTTACACCTATGGTTTAGAAACCTCTTACTTCCGTTTTTCTTCGCTGCAAGCCGAACCAAAGGTTTACAATACAAGCTCCAGTTCTATTATCGTGACTACCCTGGTATTTACGGGGGTGCTATGGATTTTTACAAATGATATTGCTGCTTTTTTGGAAATGCCTGGTCACCCCGAATATATCTTATGGGTAATATTAATCGTTGCACTTGACACACTTTGTGTCATGCCATTTGCTAAACTTCGCTATACCGGCAGACCGAGGAAGTTCGCCTTTATAAAAATTCTGAACATAATTATTAATGTGGGTTTGGTCATTTTTTTCCTTATCGTTTGTAAAAATGACTATGAGAAAAATGCTAAAAGCTTTTTTGCGTCCCTCTATGATCCAAAAATCGGGTTGGGATATGTGATCATTGCCAATTTAATAGCAAGCGGCGTCACGCTGTTATTACTGGCAAAAGAGTTTTTTCAATTCAAATTTAAACCCGATGCCGGTTTTTGGAAAGAAATGATGCGTTACTCGTGGCCATTGATCATAGTCGGTTTTGGTGGAATGATCAATGAGACCATTGATCGCATCATGTTATTGAAATTTTATCCCGGCACAACCGAACAGGCTTTTTCCCAATCTGGTATCTATTCCGCAAACTATAAACTGGCTGTGCTGATTGTTTTATTTATACAAGCCTTCCGCATGGGCGCGGAGCCATTCTTCTTTAAACAATCAACCAGCGAAAATGCACAAAGGGTTTATGCAAGAGTGATGAAGTTTTTTGTCATTGCCTGTTGTTTTTGTTTTCTTGCCGTTGTGTTGTTTTTGGATATCTGGAAATATTTTATGGGTACAAGACACCCGGAATATTATACGGGTTTAAAAGTTGTCCCGGTTTTGATGGTAGCCAAGATCTTTCTCGGCGTTTATTATAATCTTTCAGTTTGGTATAAGCTTACTAATCGTAATCTCACCGGTGCCTGGATCACACTGGGCGGAGCCTTGATCACAATTCTATTTAACTGGATATTTATCCCAATTTGGGGATATATGGCCTGCGCCATCGCGACGGTGCTTTGTTATGGTTTTATGATGGTCACCAGTTATTTCCTCGGACAAAAGCACTATAGAATACCATACGCATGGAAAAAACTTCTGACCTATATTATCGTCTGTATTATTTTATTTGGTGTCCACCAGGCATTCCTGCTGCTTGGTCTTAATCCCTGGATAAATAGGGTGGCCGGACTTGTATTGATCGGCTTATTCAGTTTGCTGATCTTAAACGTCGAAAAGAAAGAATTTCAGCGCCTGCCTTATATCGGCAAATATTTTTCTCCAAAGCCTGCGTAATACTCTGCTTAACGTTCCGACTTGAATCGCGGGCCTTACATGAGTTGCAAAATCTGCAAAAGAAGGGTTCTGGATTGCAAAATTCGCCGAGGTATGCACAAGCGATGGATATATTTTTACCCCGTCAATCAAACTTATTTCACCAGAAACAAAAGACATCTATATGAACACAATTCCTGTTTCCCTCCTAAGAAACTTCTGTATCATCTTCCTTCTATCTGCTATCATTTCTATTCCTTCAAATGCTCAAAATAAGATCCCTAAAAATTATATCGGTGTATCCGGCATTGTTGAACTAAACAGGCTGGCAGTTGGTACTGGCGTAGAATATGAACGATGGTTTTTTGCCAAAGACCAGTTTGCGATCGGTGCCAAAGCACATTATATATTTCCCAGCAAAACCATCAACTATCTTTTTTCTTCAAATGAGGGGATTCAAAGGAGCCGACAATTCCAGTTAATGGCGACTTCTTATTTCTTTACTAACCCCGAAAAAGAGCCGGAAGGATTTTTCTTTTCTGTTGGTGGTGGGATAAATTTCATTAAATGGGAGGGAGAAACTTATGATGGGTCTGGTAATCGTTATATGAGTTCGATCAAAGAAGTGTCACCAGGGTTTGATCTCTCCTTTGGAGGGCAGTTCCAAACCAATCGTACAGCGGTTCGTGTTACAGGCGGTTACCAGGCTTTCCCGGCAGACAAGTACAACGACTTCGTGAGTGGAAATGGTATCTCCCAATTTTATATAAAAGTTTCATTAGGTTTTTAAATTTTAAGACCAATTAGAATACATGTTCAAAATCGATTATTGATTTTTTAAAACTACACGGCGATCTATATCAATAATATTGGGAAGAAGGTTATTGCGCAACAACTGAACCCTATTTCATTAATAGAGCTTTACAAACGGATTATTCATCTTCTCGTAACCAATTGTTGTCATAGGTCCATGACCCGAATAAACTTTTGTTTCATCCGGCAACGTGAATAATTGGGTTTGAATACTTTTGAATAGGGTTTTAAAATCACCACCCGGCAAATCGGTTCTCCCGATGCTGCCATTAAACAATACATCGCCGCCTATGACAAAACCTCCCGGCTCATGATAAAAGCAAACACTACCCGGTGAATGACCGGGAGTAAAACGAATTTCCAGCTCATCGCTACCAAGTTTAATGTTGGTTCCTTCCTTTAACCAGCCCAGTTCGCCCTCATAATTATCAAATGGCATTTGCCACATCTCGCCACTCTGCGGCCCAAAATCCAATACAGGCTTTTCCTTTTCATGGATATGAAGTACCAAACCCCAGTTTTCGGCGCACCATTTGTTGCCGAAAATATGATCGAGATGGCAATGGGTGTTAAGCAACAAAACCGGCTGAAGCCTTGTCCTTTCAACAAAGCGGGCGAGTTCATCCCGTTCCTCCGGAAAATAACAACCCGGGTCGATAATGCAGCACTGACCGGATTCGTTATACAGGACATAGGTATTTTCCTGGACGGGATTAAATGTAAATGACTTAACGCTTAACATGGAGGGTTTTCCGTACGGCCCCTCTGAATCTCCCCAAAGGGGAGACCTGGCAACCGCACAAACCAAATGTAAGAAATACCGATTTTGTGACGTAAATTGATAATAGATGAATAGATTTGTTAGGCCAATAGATATCTAGTAAGCCATGAGCATTTCATTTGATCAAAAGTGTTCGTAGCCGCTGATTAGAATTGAGAATTTGAAATGCTTAATTAATACAGCTGATTAAGAAATTGAGGTTCGGCCTCTCCTCTCCAACGGAGAGGAGATTGAGAGGTGAGGCCGGGCTCTTTCGCCGACATCATAAACACCAAATTGAGGAGATTGCTTCGGCTTCGCCTCGCAAAAAAAACAAAAAGCCTATCGCAGCAACTGTACTATTTTTAAATCCGATTTTAAATTATAGACGAAACAGGACAGATCTTATGAAGAAAGAACTCAGGCTTATCCTTTTTAGTGCAGTTTTCTTCTCTTTGAAAACAAATGCGCAGGTGAACACGGTGGAGTTTGGCAAGAACCGCGTACAATACCAAAAATTCGTTTGGAAGTTTTACCAGACAGAAAATTTTAATACTTATTTCAGCCAGGATGGTTTGGCCCTTGGTAAATATGTGGCGCAGGTGGCCGAAGAGGAATTGCCGGCTATCGAGGAATTTGTTGAGTATGGATTGCAACGCCGTGCCAATATTGTCGTTTATAACAATTTTGACGAATTCCAGCAAAGTAATATCGGGCTTGGTATTGACTGGCAAAACACTGGCGGCGTTACCAAACTGGTTAACAATAAGATTGTTTTATTCTTTGATGGAAACCACGAAAACCTTAAAAGACAAATAAAACAAGGCATTGCCAAAGTCCTTGTTCAAAATGTTTTGTTTGGTGATGATCTTGGCGAGTTCGCCGCCAACCAGGCATTGCTGGATCTTCCTGAATGGCTGACCGATGGCTACATTGCTTACGCAGGTGAGAACTGGAGTGCCGAACTTGATGACGATCTGAAATCTGCCTTATTAAGCGGCCGCTATAATAATTTCTACCAGTTTGCTCATGAAAGGCCTTTATTGGCAGGTCATGCGTTCTGGCGATGGATTGCCGATAAATATGGTAAGAGTAAAACAACCTACATGCTCTACCTCGCCCGCGTTTATCGCAACCTGAATGCCGCCAGCAATCGCGTTACTAAAAAGAAAAAGTTCAAAACGCTTCTGACCGAGTTCATGACCGAAGAAAGTCAGAAGTACCTGAAAGACATTCGCGGGAGAAGAGTAGCTCCGAAAGGTCAACTGGCAGTAAGCGAATACATCAGGAAAAAAGATTTCATACGTTTCAACGCAAATCCTGTCCCCCGTAATATGACCTATGCTGTTGTTGAATTCAAACAAGGCAAGTATACCGTCATCTTAATGGAAAATTTTGTAGACCGTAAGGTGCTGTTGAAGTTTGGAGCAAGATCAAGAGAAGATGAAAGGAATCCAAACTACCCGATCATGGCCTGGGATGGTAAAGGTTCAAGGCTCGCAGTCCTCTACTGGGAAGAAGGAAAAATAAAGTTGTTCGTGTATGACGTTGTGAACCGGGCCAAGATATCCAAAACCACGCTTACACAGTTCAGCCAGGTAGAGGATATGAAGTATATGCTCGATGCAAACACACTTATTTTCAGTGCAGTAAAAAGCGGGCAGACAGATATCTTCGTGTATAAGATCGACAAAGGAACCGTAGAACAAATCACTAATGACGTTTATGACGACCTTGATGCATCATTTGTTGCTTTCCCCAATAAGACAGGAATTATATTCTCAAGCAACAGGCCATCTGCCAATGCCGTAAGCTCTGATGATTCATTGCCACGTGACCGATTCAATATATTTCTTGTTGACAACTGGAATCAATCTGAATTCAAACAGATCACCCAGCTGACGAATATGAAACAGGGCAATGCTCGTTTCCCTTCACAATACAATGTGTCGCATTTCACTTTTGTCAGCAACGTAAACGGTATTGCCAACCGCTATGCCGGTTTCTTTACAACCGAAAGAGCAGGACTTGATACATTGGTTTATATCGGTACTGATGTATTGCGCAATCCAACGGTGGAACAAGTTGATTCATTATTAAAAGAATGGGAAAAACCGGATATAGATTCTGTTGGCTTTATGTCTATCACGGAAGATTCAACTTATGTATTTCCGCTTACTAATTACCAAAGCAGTTTGCTGGAAACAAGGACTGCAGGCGACAACCAACAGGTAAGTGAAGTGGTAAGGCAAGGTGATTATAAATTCCTTTACCGGCTTCGTGTAGATGAAAACACGTTGCGCAAGCGTAATGTTCCCGACCGGCCCACTGAGTACATGAAGAAAGTGAGGGAAGAAGAAAAGTTTGAACAAAGTAAGATAGATCTGCAGGAACCTGCTGTTGCAGACTCGGCCGCTAAAAAACAAAATGATTTCTTTGAGACGGAGTTCAAGGACGAGAAGAAAGATTCGACGCAATTAGGAAATGTTGTAGAATCTGTGGAGGTGCCGGTCAAAGAAACAGCATTAAGAGATGCAAAGTTGTTTGAGTATCGTCCTCCAAAATTCTTTAATGATTATGTGGTAAGCGGTTTTAATAACAGTGTACTGATCACCCGTTACCAGACATATGCCGGCGGAGAGGGTCCGATAAATCTGAGCAATGGCGATCCCTTCAATGGCATGTTAAGAGTGGGCACCTCTGACCTGATGGAAGATTGGAAATTTGCCGGTGGTATTCGCTTGAGTACAGATTTAAAGAACAATGAATATATAGTAAGCGCCAAGTACCTGAAGAAAAGGATCGATTATGGCATTACTTACTATCGCAATACACAAAAAGTCCTGGTCGGTGATGCAAGCGGAAATGCATTCACCAGTAAATTATTTACCAATTTATACCAGGGAAGTGTGGCGTATCCGTTTAACCGCGTAAAAAGCATTCGTTTCAATGCCGCCTTCCGTTCCGATAAAATTGTGATCCTTGCCGATGACCTGAACAATCCCCCAGCCACATTGCAGATCGAAGACATTAAAAAACATTATGCGATTCTTCATGTAGAATATGTACATGATGATGCGATAAATCCCGCACAGAACATCTGGTATGGCTTACGTTATAAATTTTATCTTGACTGGAACGCCAAGATCAATAAAACCGCAGGTGTGAGCGCCGATAATCCATGGACATTCAACCTGGGTGGCGATGGAAGATATTATTTGCCGATCCACCGGAATTTTATTTGGGCTGTAAGAGCTGCTTTTGATGTTTCGTGGGGACCGCAAAAGATCATTTACTATCTCGGTGGTGTTGATAACTGGCTCTTTCCGAAATTTAATGATGCCAACAAGCCTGATCCGGATGGCGATTATGCATTTCAATCTCTGGCTGTTAACCTGCGGGGTTTTAATCAGAATGTTTCCAATGGAAACAACGCTGCAGTCATCAACAGTGAATTGAGATTGCCTTTGTTTTCGACATTGTTCAATAAACCAATCAACAATGCATTTTTAAGAAACTTCCAGTTGGTACAGTTCTTTGATCTCGGCACCGCATGGAATGGCGCTTATGACAAAATAGAAAGACCCTCGGTTTTATATAGCGACCCGGGGAATCCGGTTGTGGTAAAGATCAAGGCAGGTGGTATTGGTCCTTTCGCTGGTGGTTATGGATTTGGCGTGCGCAGTACATTGCTGGGATATTTCCTTCGTTTTGATGCCGGCTGGGAAATGAATGGTTTCTTTAAGGGAAAACCGATGTTGTATTTTGCGATGGGTCTTGATTTTTGATTTTAGATTTTGGATTTTGGATTTATTGCGAGGCTTTTCCGAAGCGATCTCACCTCTTTTTCATAAGAGGTTTTTTATTTTATTTGCCAAGCGATAAATTAACGATTAAACTACTGTTGCGTCGCACACTTGTACAACACAAACTCTATTGAGCATTTTGTGTCTAACTGATTGCACAGATTACACAGAAAATCCGCGAAAATCCGTGTCATCTGTGAGAGATAAAAAAAATGAAAGCCCCACAGACGTGAGACCTTCCGAACTAAAACCAACTCTAACAAAACTCTTAACTGCTTTTATTCATTTGTTTTCTTAATTCTGTTGTTTGTATTTCCAGTATATCGTTCCATTTCCAGTTATGGATAGGGTTGCATCTCTTTCCTTGCCTATAGGCGCTCTTTATTTTGTCCCAATATTCCGGCATTGTTAAAAGGCTATAGCCAACTGTTGCAAGGACGGGAAATGAAACTCTTCCATTACCAAACATAAAACTTTGCAAACAGGCTTCACCTTCTTCTGTCGTATCATAACCTAACAGCACATGCTTTAGATCATGTCTTGCATAGTGTTTTAATAATGGCAGACCCCTTTGTTTAAGAAATATAAAAAGATCGTTTCCCAAAGTTCCTGGTGGTAAGGATCTCAATTGCTCTTCATCATGTGTAAACAGGCCTGGTTTACGCATAATTTTAATCATGGGCAACGCTATCCTGTGTGTCAGGAATACAAGTATGGCTTCCCTGGTTCTTTTCAATAGCCTTTTCATAATTACCATTGCAATTTTCTTGAAAAATACATGATGATGGCAAGCGCGACAAACAAACCAATACTTCCCATCAATAATGAATAATCCTGTAACTGGATGATCGTAAAAATATAACCATACACGACCGTTAATACAAACCCTATGAAAGTTGCAAGCTTTCCCGATTTCATGATGCTTCCCACGAACCATGTCACCAATCCAATGGTGGCGACACCTGCGATTAAATACGCAAGGTTGAATCCTGTATACTCTGAAATAGAAAGTAACAATGTATAAAACAAGACGAGGGCACATCCTGCCAAACCATATTGAAGCAAGTGAAGATTTCTTTTATAGATCGTTTCGATCAAAAAGAAGGCGGCGAATGTAAGTATGATGCAAAGCAGAGCATACTTCACTGAACGTTCTGTTTTGTCATAGCCATCAACCGGGATAATAAGATTTGCACCCATTGATGAAGTTTGCAAATTGATGAACTGTTCGTGCCAAACCATGGGCGTCGTACGATTCAGGTACTTCCAATTTACATTGATGCCGGAGTCGGAATCGTTGGGAGTCTCGGGAATTTTTATCCCTGTAAAGCTCGGATCAGGCCAGTTCCCCGTCATATGAATTTTGGTTTCCCTTGCTGCCGGTGAGAACATCAATTGTTGTGAACCATGCAAGGAGAATTTTGTTGTAAATACATTTTGTGTATTTGCATCTTCGGGCCTTAATGGTACAGCAGCGTACACGGCATCGCCAATATCGGTAGTTGGCTCTGCCCATGGTTGACAAAGCAGGCTGCTGTCTTTCCATTTTATAAATATCTCTTCATTGATGCCTCTTGACAGGTCGGAAATTTGTAAAACAAGCTTTGCTTCTGACCATAAAATATTTTCAGCGGGGACTGGTAGCTGCTTCAGTTTTATGTCGTTGAATTTAGCGGTGATCGATATATCTCCCTGGTAAACGACCACGTCATAAATGCCGCGATGTCTTTTCTGCGGTGCTACGGAAGAAGTGATATCCAGCTGATCAGCCAAAAACCACGCATATTTTTTTTGGGGTGTCAGGCCATTTGCAGCAGTACCATTATAAGGTATCATTAAGATCGGCCCCGTGATGGTTTGCCGGCCTGCCCATTTGTTGCTCACCTCCTCGATCGCCTCCTTTTGCCTGGCTTCTCTTTCGTTGATAACTTCCCGAATAATGTTAGTAGGGATCCAAAGAAAAAATGCCATTACAAAAATAATGACCGCCTTGAAGAAAAGTTTCCCTTTGTCAATTAAAGAAGATATGGTTGATTGGGTTGTTTCCATTTTATTTAAAATTGATTTGATTTAATATTGACGAGATTTTTAATAGAGTAATAGATCACGTAAAAAAAGCTTCCGAACAAAAATGTCACTGACCATGTCCCAAAATGTTCGAACGGATTGAACACCCTTTCCAGGATATCAGTAACGATACCGGCAGGATTGGTCACGATATCCCAACTGTTCCATCGCAGGTATCTTCCCATGTAAATTCCAAAAGCACAGAGAAAGAAGGAACAAAAAATTAGAAGCCCTGTAATCCTGTTTCCATAACGGCCTGCAAGAAATTTTTCAACATTAGACAGTGACAATAGACCGAGCAATAACCCAATCAACGCGGAGCTGAATAAAAGGAGAATATCATACCAGTATGGAATTGGTGGTCTTTGCTGAAGATGCAGAAAATCAGTGATGATGTAAGGTGCATTTGGTAAAAACAATAACCATAGAACCATCAATAAAACTATTTTCCATCGATTTTGTACCCCAGTTATTTTTTGACTGATCGCAAACGGGATCCAGGCAAGAAATAAGTTCCATGCAAGAAAAATATAGGTTAATTCCCCGCTTAATACGATCCTTACAATCAATAGAAATACCGGAAAGGCAAGGGGTATGATGATCTTTTTACTTAAGCTCATCTGAAACCGTTTAAGAAGTTCGTTAATGCCGGAATAAAGATGATAAGACCGATGATAAGACTGGCGACCGATGCCACCAATACGGCACCCGCTGCTACATCTTTTATGACCTTTATCCGGGGATGAAAATCAGTAGTCACCATATCACAAAAGATCTCAATGGCCGAGTTGATCATCTCCAGCGAGATCACTAACCCGATACAAAACAAGACCAATAGCCATTGATAAGGTGTTATCGAGACAATAAACCCAAGTGAAATTGCAGTAATGCCTATTACGGTTTGAATCTTTGCATTTCGTTGCCTGGAAAAAAATCGCACGGAACCCTGTAGTGCAAATCGAACTGATCTAAAAAATGTTTTCATGATTTATATATTTTTTGGGTATTCATTTTAAATCTCAATCAACTGTCTAACAGTTACAATTCTCCGCACCCACATAAAGGAAAAGCATACCCAATACGACAACACTCGCCCCTGCCACAATGATTGGGAACCATCTTTTATAAAAACTAAAATGAACCAGGAACTCTTCGCTGGTCACTCGCCATTCTAACTTCATAAACTGAAAAATGGTAAGTAAGAAAGCCACCATGGGTCCAAAAACAATCACAGACGTGATATTGAGGCCGGGGCCATCTTTAATACCCCATTTTTCTGCGAGAGGTTTTATTGATTCCAAAGGACCGTTGATACCCATCTCGCTAAGGATCCCGATCAAAATAAAGTAGGCAGCCGGGAAGGTGAGCAACAAGGCTAATGAAGTGAGCCAGTTATTCTTAAAAGTGGTTGTTCTCATGATTTTAATTTTTATGGTTAAGCAATAAGAAGATCAAAAGCCTCTTTCTTGTCCGGTTGAGCTTTTTCTTCAGCCTCTAATCTCTTTATATTTTTTAGGCAAATGATCAATGGGATCGCCCCGATAATTCCAAATGAGCAATCGATCAATCTCCACCAGAACGGCATACCCCGAACTCCCCCCATGATCATGGCAAAAGGAAAGATCAGGACGCAGGCGATGATCCCAAATTCGATCACCCATTTGTTCTTCAGAGGATCTCTAAGCGGACCCATAAAAAGAATAGCGAAAAGGAAATGGGCAAATGCCAGCCAGTCATATCCATAAAAAAGAAATGGGTAATTTTTTGATGTGTTCTTAATTCCAACCCGCACTTCTTCAAACCAACCTTTGATGGAACCTTCAAAAGGAAAATGGTTAATGACATAGGTAAGCTCTTGTTCAACGGGTATAGCGGTAGCGCCGCTGATAAGCAGGGAAACGACGAAAAATCGTAACCAGTTCCGGATTATTTTTCTTTCTCTATTCATAAAAAGTGCTTTGTATTTCAAAGTACAAATTCAAAAAAAATTACCTGACACCTTTGATCATATTTTCAAGGGCAGCAATATGATCGGTAAAAGCCTTTTCCCCTGCTTTGGTTACTGAATAAGTCGTATTCGTTTTTTTGCCCACAAAACCTTTTTTAACTTTTATGAATCCATTTTCCTCTAAATTCAGCAAATGAGTGGCAAGATTTCCATCGGTTACCTCAAGCATCTGTTTCAGGTCATTGAAATTTATTTCCTCATTCACCATCAGCACACTCATAATGCCAAGGCGGATACGGTTATCAAA
>DASTIZ010000113.1:0-3157 GCA_035717045.1 Chitinophagaceae bacterium | reverse complement strand
TAAGTTTACCGGGTATTGGTACGATCGGTTTGTTTCAAAACCCGGCACTTCATGATTTTGCCGACAAGAAGTTTATTCCGCCATTTTATTTTTTTGAAATAGAGCCTGGTAACGATACCCCTTCAAAACAACTTTTTGACTGGCTCTGTGCGTCAACAGGGATTTCAGAATGGGAAGCTATCGAGCAAGTAAATGATTTTTCTTTGGCGCTGAATAAAAAACTTGCGGAAGAAGGTGAAGTAAAGTGGGATAAGGTAGGAGTCCTTCGCCGCGATAAGAATGGTGATATCAAACTTGTGTCCCGTCCCGTATCCTGGCTAAGCGAACAACCCGTAACCGCTGAAAAAGTGCTCCGCCATAAGGCTGAACATACTGTCCTGGTTGGCGAGCAGGAAAGATCTTCTGTCCAGATGGAAAAGTATTTTGCCGAAGCTTCGCCAAAAAAGAATTATGCGTGGATCGTTGCGGTCATTCTTACCGTCTTAGCGACAATGTTTATCGGCTGGTATTTTTCTCAAAAAGGCTTTTCGCCAACTTCGGCGGGAAATCAGACTGTAATTAAATCAAAATAGGGTCTTGAGCAGCCAAATTCATTATATATTATGTCCTGTTTGCGGATCGGCAGGAATTTCAAAAGTTTTTAATGTAAAAGACAATACAGTAAGCCAGGAATACTTTGAAATTTATCATTGCAGTAATTGCCAGGCGAGGTTTACCCAGCATCCACCGGCGGCATCTGGTATTGGACAATATTATAAGTCCGAAGATTATATTTCCCATACAGATACTTCAAAAGGACTCATCAACCGGCTTTATCGTTTGGTAAGAAACTATTCACTCAATCAAAAAAGAAAATTAATAGAAAAAGCAACAGGCCTCCGCAGAGGCTCGCTTCTTGATGTTGGCAGCGGCACCGGGCATTTTGCTGCTGCCATGCAAAAAGAGGGTTGGCAGGTTACAGGATTAGAACCTGATGATGGTGCCAGAGAAATGGCCATGAAGCGGCATTCAATAAAATTGTTGCCCGATACAGAACTCTTCAACCTGCCCCCAAACAGGTTCAATGCGATTACCCTCTGGCATGTGCTGGAGCATGTGCATGAATTAAAAAAATACATTCTTAGTTTTAAAGGATTGTTGGCTGATAATGGTAAGCTTTTTATCGCCGTCCCGAACTATACCAGTTATGATGCCAAAGTTTACCAGGAGTATTGGGCGGGATATGATGTACCCAGGCATCTTTATCATTTTACACCGCCTACCATGCAATGGTTAATGAAAGAATTGGGACTAAAGGTCATTGAGGTTAAGCCGATGTGGTTTGACAGTTTTTATGTAAGCCTACTGAGCAGCAAATATAAAAATGGCAATACAAAATGGTTTGAGGCATTCTGGACCGGTCTGGTCTCAAACTTTAAGGCGATGAATGATGTGAAAAAATGCAGCTCGGTGATCTATATCATTGGCAAATGATCATTGGCCGAGCCTTATTTCATAAACCTCCGGCCAAAGTTTCCCGGTCACATAGATCTTCTTTGTCGTTTCATCATAAGCAATTCCATTGGGAACATCAACATCAGGCTTTATAGCCTTTGCCCTTTTCCAGAGATCGGTAAGGTCATACTTGGCCACCACTCTCCCGGCAGCAGGATCAATCTTCAACAAGTAAGCATATTCGTATTGATTGGCATAAACAAAACCATCGATATATTCGAGTTCATTTAAATTGTAGGTTTCACTATTGCCCTCCATGATCGAGCTTTTACTCAATAACCTGAAAGTAGAAGGATCATAATAATAGAGCATGCCGCTACCGGTACTAACGATCAATCTTTGACCGTCGGTGGTAAGTCCCCAGCCTTCTGTAGGCAGGTCAAACTCCTTTACCGGCGCAAAATTTTTGACCGTGTATACAAATACTTTGTGCTCCTGCCAGGTTAGCTGGTAAATCGTATCTCTCAAAATGGTTACTCCTTCACCGAAATATTTCTTGTCAAGATTTTTCTGCAGCAGAGGCTTGCCGGTTTTTAAATCGATCTTCATCAATCTCGATTTGCCGGTCCGGCTCGGATCGCCTGTACCCTCATACAATTCACCCTTATAAAACGTAAACCCCTGGGTGTAAAAGCTTGTATCATGAGGAAAAGTATCCATGATGCTAAATCCTAAAACAGGCGGAGGGGGATTTATCGTTGCGTTGGAAGTGCTGTCTGACTTGCCGTTTGTTTTATCATTTCCCTGGCATCTGCAATTGATGAAGATTATAGAGATCAGGAAAACTGAGACAAGGAAATTTACGAATGATGATGGAACGGTTTTTGACCTCATGTATAATTGAATTCTCTTTGATAGATAGTTTAGTAAATGTACGAGTGAAAAAATATTTCAACCAAGAAACTTGTGATTTAAATTGTTAATCAGTTATTTTGAGTTTCATTCCCGCCACGCCTTGTTGAGATGAGCATTCTTTAATTCGTATCCTTCCGATGACCACCCTTATCTAATCCTGCATTCTCCCTGAAATCCCGCATTGAAGATTTTATATTTTACTTACATGTTATGATCAAGCATTTGGCTTTGCTATTATTAATTGGAACCGGCTTTCATTCCTACGCCCAGAAGAAATGCGTGATGCAGGAATATGCAGATCAACAATTGGGTCAGGACAATATGCTAAAGAACAGGCTTGATGAGATCGAAGTATTTACCAGCGAAAAGATCAACACATCAAACGAAACGACGCAAAGAACATACCGGCTGCCTGAGATAATAGAAGTGCCGGTTGTAGTGCATGTAATTTATCATACGCCTGATCAGAATGTTTCAAAGCAAACTATAGATCTACTGTTAGCCGCACTCAACAGGGACTTCAATAAACAGAATGCTGATACCGCTAATATTCCTGCTGCTTTCAAACCTTTTGCAACTTCTATGGGTCTTGCATTCAAATTGGCCACCACGGATCCGAAAGGAATGGGGACAACGGGGATCATTAGAAAGTACACGCCGATCACTTATTGGATGTCTGATGATAGAATGAAATTCAGCGCATCTTATGGCGATGACGCATGGGATTCAAAAAGCTATTTGAATATCTGGATATGTAATATGATCGACGCACTGGGATACAGTACGTTTCCCGGGA
This sequence comes from Chitinophagaceae bacterium, assembly GCA_035717045.1. Classification (GTDB taxonomy): domain Bacteria; phylum Bacteroidota; class Bacteroidia; order Chitinophagales; family Chitinophagaceae; genus VBAS01. The sequence goes on along the minus strand of DASTIZ010000113.1, from coordinate 12 downwards.
TGGATGCTTCCA
>DASTIZ010000112.1:0-6641 GCA_035717045.1 Chitinophagaceae bacterium | reverse complement strand
TTTTGAACTCATTCAAATTTTGAAACTCATACAATGACATTTGACAAAATTTACCAGTATAGTTTCCCGACTATCATCCGGTTTGGCATTGGGTCAAGCAAAGAGTTGGGCAATTACCTTCTTAAGAACGATTTACAAAGACCATTGATCGTCACTGACCCGAACGTATCGCAATTGAGTTTCTTTAAGGAATTAATTGATCATATAAACAGGAAGAATATTTCAACCGAAGTATTTCACGACATTCACAAAAACCCGGTCAAGTCTGATGTTTATAAAGGCACTGATGTTTTTGATAACACAAACCGCGATTCGGTTATCGGCATCGGGGGCGGCGCCGCTATCGACGTCGCAAGAGCCATTGTACTAAGAATAAATCACCGTGAAGACCTGTTCAAGTATGATGACCTCATCGGTGGTGATATTTTTGTCACCAATGATGTTCCTCATTTTATCACGATGCCAACCACAGCCGGCACGGGTAGTGAAGTGGGTCGCAGCGCTATCATTGCCGATGATGAAACTCATCAAAAGAAAATCCTTTTCTCTCCAAAACTGCTTGCTAAAATTGTTTTTGCTGATCCCATGTTAACTATGGAATTGCCACCGCCTATCACTGCAGCTACAGGAATGGACGCACTCACACATAATATGGAGGCTTACCTTGCGAAGATGCCTCATCCCTTGTGCGAAGGAATAGCGCTTGAAGGAATTTCTTTGATCAGCCAATCGTTGGAAAAGGCGGTAAACAAACCCGATCCCGAGAGCCGGAGTAAAATGCTGATCGCATCATTAATGGGTGCAGTAGCTTTCCAAAAGGGGTTGGGTGTTGTCCATTCGCTGGCTCACCCGCTTTCTTCATTGCTCGATACACATCATGGCCTGGCAAACGCAGTAAATATTCCTTATGGAATGGAATTTAATATTGCCGGCTTTGAACATAAGTTCAGACAAATTGCACGCACGTTGGAATTGAAGGATGAAACGGGTGAAGCTGTTGTACACTACTTATTTGAGCTGAATTCAAAGATCAACATTCCCCATCATCTTAAAGATATTGGCGTAAAAGAAGAACATATAGAAACTTTATCAGATCTCGCTATTGCTGATTTTGCTCATCCCAATAATCCAAAGCCGGTGAGTCGTGAAGATTTCAGAAATTTGTATACTCAAGCATTATGAAAAAGAGGATCGGCATCAGCTTTACAAGAACTTTGTTTGAAAATTATTGGAACTGGATCAGACCGGAAGATATGCAGGATGATCTTGAGCTCGTATTACTCTCATTTGAAAAAGGTAATACAGAAGATATTTACAAATGCCATGGATTTATACTTACAGGTGGAGTAGATGTCCACCCGGATTATTACAATGGTAAACCGATGTATAGTAACAGCCCTGATATGTTCCAACCCAGGCGTGATGTATTTGAGGAAAAGATCTACCGGTATTCACAGGAAAACAAATTGCCTCTGCTCGGAATATGCCGGGGCATGCAACTGGTAAATGTTTTAGAGGGCGGCAAACTGATCCAGGATCTTGATAATGGAAATGAAAGGCATCAAAAAGAAGAATCTGATAAAGAACATAAGATCATAGCCGAAGACGGAACCCTGCTGTACAAAATCGCCAATTCCCATAAAGGTTGTGTAAACAGCGCTCATCACCAGGCGATCGATCCAAATGCTTTGGGTGATAATTTAACGGTAAATGCCTATGACGACGACCTTGCCTGCCGGCCGGCAGGTGATGAGAAAATAATTGAAGGGCTTGAGTTCAGGAACAAGTCGGGCAAAGGATTTATGCTTTGTGTGCAATGGCATCCTGAAAGAATGAGAGACAAAGAAAAAAATCCATTTTCTGAAAATATCAAACAAGAATTTTTGGCTGCGATAAGGAATAACACATAAAATAAGAAACATGCAGATAATCAACCCTGCGACAGAAGAAATAATCACCGAAATAGTAGAAGATACAAAGGAAACATTAGCCTCAAAATTTGAGTCCTTACAAGAAGCGCAGCCCTTATGGCAAAGTATTACCCTGGATAACCGGGTAGAACTACTTAAAAAATTCTCCGGATTGCTCGAACAAAATATTGAACGGCTTGCGGCCACCCTTACATCAGAAGTGGGAAAGCCCCTCCAGCAATCACGAAACGAATTGAATGGTGCAAGGACCAGAATAAAGTGGCTGACCGATAATGCAGGAAAATATTTATCCGATGAAACGATGATCTCGGAAAAAGGACTGGAGGAAAAAATTTCTTATGAGCCGCTGGGAGCAATTTGTAATATCTCCGCATGGAATTACCCTTACCTCGTTGGAGTCAACGTTTTTGTACCTGCTTTGCTTGCAGGGAATGCTGTAATGTATAAACCCTCTGAATATTCAACGCTAACGGGGCTTGAGATCGTGCAACTAGTACGGGAAGCTGGTATTCCGCAGAATGTTTTTCATGTAGCTATTGGTGGAAAAAAGACAGGAGAGCAATTATTGAAACTTCCATTTGACGGGTATTTTTTTACGGGTTCATATAAAACAGGTAGGCTGATCTATGAAAAAGTTGCCTCTAAAATGGTTCCGTGTCAATGCGAGATGGGAGGTAAAGATCCTTTGTATGTAACCGATGATATTGCTGATATAAAAAATGTGGCAGCAGCCACAGCTGATGGAGCTTTTTATAATAATGGGCAAAGTTGTTGTGCAGTGGAAAGGATTTATGTGCATGAAAAAGTGTACGACCGCTTCATCGATGAGTTTGTAACAGAAGTAAAGTCATGGAAGACGGGTTTACCAACTGAACCAGGGGTCTATATCGGCCCGCTCAGTCGAAAAGAACAGATCACAGTTTTGGAAAATCAAATAATAGATGCCATTCAAAAAGGAGCTACCGTTTTAACGGGAGGAAAAAGAATAGACCGAAAAGGCTTTTATTTCGAACCCACTGTTGTCGTCAATGCATCTCATGAAATGACCCTGATGCGCGATGAATCGTTTGGTCCCGCCATTGGTATCATGAAAGTAAAAAGCGATGAGGAGGCAGTTCGGTTAATGCAGGATACGGAATATGGATTGACTGCATCCGTGTATAGCAATAGTCAAGAACGGGCATCCCATATATTACGCCAGGTGAATGCCGGTACCGGTTACTGGAATTGTTGCGACAGGGTAAGCGCTGCCGTGCCGTGGAGCGGAAGAAAACATTCGGGCTTTGGTTCTACACTTTCACATGTTGGTTTACGTGCGTTCACAAAACCGAAGGCTTATCATTTAAGGACTCCCTCATAGTTTCCGGTTGCTGATTACAAACAATCGGTGCCGGGGCTTCGAGCCGTGGCATCGCTGGTCGTTGTTTATCTTTTTAACAATCCCCGAAGGTTACTTTTTTCCATTGATGGAATAAATCTTCACATCTCTTAACTTTTAAAAAGTATAGCCATGAAAAAAATTATCCTGGCTGTCATTTTACTGGCAGCCGCAGGAGGCGGAATCTATTACCTTCTCGGAAAGAAACAACACACCGAAGCAACAACGATCAACAAAGAATTTGTTTTCGGAAAATGGAAAATTGATTCCCTGGTTTCTCAAACAGCTTCAGCTAAAAATGGATTGGGCTTATTGTTATTTGCAATCGATTCCACAGCCAAAAATGAGATTTACGATTTCCAAAATGACGGGAACGTGGTTGTTTCGGTCGCTTCAGATACTATTGCAAAAAAAGACACCTCACGCTTTTCCTGGGGAACAGCTAATCAGTTTCTATGGAAAGAAACGATAACAGACACCGACGTTGATACGATGACCGTTGTCAAACTTGATAAACAGGAATTCGTATTGCAATCTTCCGATAGTACCCTGATTTATCTCAAGAAACTAAAATAATAGCCTTACTATTTGTGTCAGGTAACAGGGTAACATGATTCCGTACATTTGAAGCATGAGCAAAAAGAAGATTGTTGTGCTTACCGGTGCAGGCGTTAGTGCCGAAAGCGGGTTAAAAACTTTTCGAGACAGCGATGGGCTGTGGGAGGGTTATAATATCGAAGATGTAGCCACGCCAAGGGCATGGAGACGAAATCCCCAGCTTGTCCTGGATTTCTATAATTACAGGAGAAAAAATGTTATGGATGCCCAACCCAATGCTGCACATATTGGTTTGGCAGAACTGGAAAGGAATTTTGATGTAACGATCATAACACAAAACATAGATGATCTGCATGAACGGGCAGGCTCCACAAACGTTTTGCATTTGCATGGAGAAATTCTTAAGATGCGAAGCGAAAAAGATCATGAATTAGTTTATGAAATAAGAGGGGATATTAAGCTGGGGGATAAGGCTGAAGACGGACAACAACTGCGCCCGCATATTGTTTGGTTTGAGGAGCCTGTTCCAAAGATCGAAGAAGCAATTCCTGTAGTGAGAAGTGCAGAAGTTTTTGTTGTCGTTGGTACTTCGCTGGTCGTCTACCCAGCCGCAGGACTTATACACTACGCTCCCTGGAATATCCCAAAGTATATCGTGGACAAAAGGATCCCTTATACGCCGGACTTAATGAATATTACAGCGATCGAAAAACCAGCTACAGAAGGGGTGCAGGAGTTGTTGGATTTACTAAAAGCTTATTCGTAGAAGTGAAATAAGTATTATTATTATTGGCACTGACCAAAGACTATGGACTATGGACTATTGACTATCGACTCCTGACAGCAAAACTACTGACCCTCCACATCCTCATCTTCCCCGCCCTCAGGTCCATAAAAGATCACCCAGGTTGCAAAATCATCAGAGAAATTTTCAAAATAATGTTCCATCCCTGCGGGTACAAATAAAACATCATTTTTTTTACACGAGATCCGTTTACCATCCCGGTAAAGTGTGCCGTGGCCTTTAATGATCACGTATATCTCATCCTGCTTGTGCGGAGTTTGCTCATCTACTTCCTGCGGAGCAAAATACTCGATGGTCATGGTGCCATGTTTCATCATAACAGCAAAGGGATATTCCCCCTGGTGCAACATTTCTCTCAATCCCTCCTCGGCAGTTACCTTATAGTTCATGACAGTGTTTGGGTTTCTTCATGAAATTTTATTCCTTGCTCTTCAAGCTCGTTCAACACGGGTTCATAAATTTCTTTCCTTGTGGGAATATGCAGACCGGTAAGGTTGATCGTCCCGTTGAGGATAAATTTTGCCGCGATCCCCAATGGCAAACCCACCGTTTTCGCCATGGCAGTCCGCAAACCATCTTCACCTTTTACAACTAAAGAACTATTGACTATTGACTGCTGACTATTGACTGAATACCCGATCTCGTGCAACATAACTACCATATCCTTGTCTTCAGGTTGCAGGGCAAGTTTTTTCTGCAATGCCAGCTCCATAACATCGGCAGCACTGCAAAGACCCTTATTGACAACCGTATCGTCATCATCCATTCCAAGATAAAAAAGTTGTTTTAATGTAAGATTGGCCTCGTGCATCTTGTGGGCAACGATTTCCGCTGCATCGGTCTTTATTTTATCAAGATCCATGTTTTGCAGGTTGCCGTCCTTTCCTACGATCATAAAATCCTTATCCACTTCACCTCCGCTGTCTTCGGCTTCCTTTTCTGCTTCTACCAACTCCATTAGTTTTTCCAGCAGGTCCTTCGTTTGATCAAAACGCTCCGACAGTTTTTTCTGCAACCAATCTCCAAAACCATTTCTGTCCATATGCGCTTTAAAGAAGTCCATTAGTGTCTTGCCGTTTGTTTCATACAAAGGTGCTTCATCTGTAAGATTCAGATCGATCACGTTTTTCCAACCATACATAAAATCCGGATGGCGAAGAGTGGTCCTTATCAGGGTCTTTGCATTTTGTAACCCGTAAAGTGATTCATAGCTAATGGAATCACGGTTCGGATACCAGCATAAATAACCGACACCCGGGATAGTGACTATGCGGTCTGTCGTAAAAAGCTCTTCATATTTCAATTTCTTCTCTTCATCATTTTCACGATAATGTGCGCCGCTCTTTCCAGCCAGCACAATATTCCTTGGGTTCCAGCTTACTTTATAATGCCAGGGATTGTCATCGCTTTCGGGTGCAACAAGACCTCCGCAATGCGACCTGAACGAAACGATCTCCCCGCCATCGGCATGGATCTTATCGAATATTTTCATTGCGCTCATATGATCAATACCAGGATCGAGACCCATTTCGCAGAGGAAGAGGAGCTTTCTGTTTTCGATTTCAGACTGCAGGTTTCGGATTTCATCGTCGATGTATGATGCAGTCAGAAGATGTTTATTTAATTCAACGCACGATCTCGCAACAATGCTATGAAGGGCAGGGGGCAGTAATGAGATCACAATCTGGGACCCGGTGATGAACCGGGAGCGGTCAGCAGCATCATTAATATCAAAAGAAACAGCTTTTCCAAAGGGTGAAATGCCGACCTTGTTTTGTGCAAGATTAATATCCGCATCGACAACGGTCAATTGCCAGCCCTCTTTCTCTGCATGGGCAAGTAAATAATCAATAAGTATCGTTGCAGATTTCCCAGCACCAAACAACAAAATATTTTTCATGAAGATGCGATCAGGGCGGCAAATTACTCGAATTTATTTATACAAAACCTGCCTAGAGCCCTGCAGTTT
>DASTIZ010000111.1:0-3858 GCA_035717045.1 Chitinophagaceae bacterium | reverse complement strand
AAAGTTTTAGAGCTACAAAGAAACAGGTTTTGCACGACCGGGATGGGTTCAGGCCGCAATTATTTTATAGACCATCTCTTTTAATAGTGACGCATCCTCTGTTCCAATATCTGAAACCCCGATCGACCGGAGATTGTACTGGTGCAGTAACAGGATCGCCGTTTCTACTTGTGGGAAACTATAAACTTTTATTGCCTTTAAATAGTCCCTGACAAAAAAGGGGTTGATACCGGTAGCTGCAGCGACCGCTTTATCGTCCCGGCTGTTGAGGCCATGTATCATATAAAGCTTGCTGAAAAACAAATAAAGTGATGGCATGATCAATTGTATCGGTGCGGCTTTCGGATTCGCTTCAAAATATTGAATGATACGCATACAGGCGCTGAGATCTTTTGCTGCTAAAGCATTTTGAAATTCAAAAACATTGAACTCCTTACTGATTCCAATGAATTGCTCAATGTCGTCCTCATTGATCGTTTTCCGGTTGCCAAGATTCACCAGTATCTTCTCTATCTCATTTTCGATCCGGCTGAGGTCATTACCGATATGATCGACAAGAAGCATCAGTGCTTTTTTTGATATTTCGTAGCCATGACTACTGACCATTGCTTGTGTCCATTCGGGAAGTTGATTTTCATATATCTTTTTGGTCGACAACAAAACACCTTTTTCTTTTAAAAGTTTTGCAAACTTTGTTCGGCCATCGACCTTTTTTTCCTTATAGGAGACCACGAGGACGGTAGATGTAAGCGGGTTGTCTATATAGGATTCCAACTTCTCGATGTCTTTCATCTGTTGGCCTTCCTTTAACAATACTACCTGTCGTTCGGAAAACATGGGGTATCGCCGGCATGTGTTAATTACGTCGGGCCAATTCGCATCCTTACCGTAAAAAACCGTGAGATTAAAGCCAGTTTCAGTTTCGCTAAGGATTTTATGCTCAGCATAATCCATAACCTTGTCAATGAAGTATTCTTCTTCACCTTCAAGCCAGTATACGGGCTTAAAAACTTTTTTTTTCCACTCTGCTATGATCTTTTCATACGACATAAGGCACTAAATTACAGGCTTTGACAAACACCTGTACGAATAGTTGTTGACAATAAATGTTAGTACAAATCCGTTTTTTGGCATGGTTGTTTCTTCAATGAGTCCGACACAGAATTGCGATTGTGTTAAGAAATAATCCAACTTATTTGACGATCCAATTTATTTTGAAACTGTAAAATTCAAATAAAAATGACAAACACGAATTATCCATCTGCTACTCCTACGACACAGCCCCAGAGAAGCAACAATTCAAAAAACATCATTATTGGTTTACTGGCTGTAGCACTGCTCGGTTCATGGGCTTACTTTCTGATGAAAATAAACAGGTCTGATAAAGAGCTTGTTTCTACAAAGCAGGAAGGTGTGCATTACATGAGTCAGCGTGATTCTCTTGAATCTCTTTACAAGTTCACACTTGATAAGTATGATTCAATAACCATTGCAAACAATGACCTTTCTGGTAAGTTAACCAGCAAGCAAACTGAGATCTCAAAATTAAAAGGTGAGATCAGCAGTATTCTTAGAAAAAGGAATGCGTCTCAAGCCGAGCTTTCAAGAGCAAAGACTTTGATTGAGGAACTCAATTCAAAGATTGCCACGCTTGAAGCTGATGTGGCCAGATTAACAAACGAAAACCAGGTATTGACCACTGAAAAAGCAACCCTGATCGTTGAAAAAGATTCATTGCAAACAAATCTCACAACGACACAAGCTGAAAAGGTTGTTCTTGAGCAAACCGTTGATGTAGGTTCTACCTTCAGTGCCAGCAATATCGGTATCACTCCTATCAACGAAAAGAGCAGCGGTAAAGAAAAAGAAACAACTACTGCGAAAAAAGTTGATAAGCTCGTTGTATCATTCAATGTTGAGAACAGAATCGCAAAAAGTGGCCCGACCGATATGTACATTATTGTAACAGGCCCAGATGGTAAAGTGATTTCTTCTGAAGCAACTAATGGCGGTACATTCACGACAAGACAGGATGGTGATCTTACTTATACATCGAAAGTTACCGTGAACTATGAGCCGGGAACACGTCAAAATGTTCAACTTCCTTTAGCTCTTGGAAAATATGCAACCGGTGACTATAAGATCCAGGTTTATCACAATGGTTTCAAGATCGGTGAAGGAGTCAGGAATTTGAAAAAAGGTGGATTATTTAGCTAATAATAAATACGTTTGATCCAATATTCATGTCCTCTCGCCTCAGGCGAGAGGATTTTTTTATTTAGGATTTTTCCACATTGTCACCACGCCTGTTTTCCGTCTTCAATAATTAATTAGCTTGACGCCGTGATGAGAGATACAAAGTCGCTTCTTCTTGCCCTGCTGGCTACAGGCCTGGTCATTACCTGGGTGTACCACATCTATGATAAAAGCAAATATGCCAATCTTACCAGGGAAGTCTTTGTAAAAGATTCCATCGCTGTGGCTGAGGCGGTGTCCGATTCTTTAAGAAAGTATTACACCAATACACTCGACCAGCTGGGCATGGAAAAAATGCAGATTGACTCATCCAATAATCTGCTGAAAGGTGAACTAGGAATTAAAATTGCAGAAATAAACAAACTAAGGTCTGATATTGGCGACATCCTTAAGCGAAAAAACCTGACACAAGCCGATCTAACTGAAGCAAAATCCAAAATAGAAGATCTGCAAAGGAGAATGGACGATCTTAAAACAGAAAACACAACACTTAGTGATGAAAGAGCAAAACTGAATAATATACTGGCGCAATTGAACGGTGAAATGAACTCCCTTCAGCAGAATATGCAAAAAGTGAGCGCGGAAAACAAAGAACTCACTCAAAAAATAAATGATGCCTCTGTTTTTATGGCTTCAGAAATAAAATTTGCGGCGGTAAGTGTCAAGTCAGATCAAAAGGAAACGGAGACCAATCAGCAAAAAAAGGCAAACAAATTTGTAACCTCTTTTACCGTACAAAACCACATTCTTGACGTCACGAATGCCGAAGTAGTGGTTGTGATTACAGATCCTGCAGGCAAACCGCTGAATACAGAAGTGTGGGATGTAGGGAGTTTTGACACGAAATCTGAAGGAAGAAAAGTTTATACCCGTAAAGTAAGGTTTGAATACAATAAAGGCGAGGCCAAGCATTTGATCTTTTCGTTGGAGCCAAATAACTTCGAAAAAGGAATTTACAAACTTGCGCTTTATCACAACGGCGTCCGCATAGGAGAAACAAGTTGGAAACTAAGCTGACAAGCGGCAAGTGTTTGCATGGCGCGTTTGGGAAGCCTGGTATTTGCCATTATTAGCTCAGGAGACATAACCAGGTCATTACTACACTTTAGGCCATCTGGTAATCAATCCTTCATTTTTATAAAGCAATGCGGTCATCAGATTTATTGGTTACGACTCTACTAAAAGATCGTCCTAACGAGTAGAAAATCTTTCGATAAAAAAAGGCCTCGCTGTCAGCAAGACCTTCGTCTGATCATTTTTCTGGTCGTTAGAAAATATTGTACCCGTAGCTTACATAATACAGACCGCCGACATAAGGACTGCCGTATCCCGTTCTGAAGTAATCGTTAAGGATGTTGCTGCCGCCAATCCGGAAAACACTTTTTGATTTCGGCATCCGGTAACTCACTTGCGCATCTACCCACGTAAACGCAGGCAATGTGCCCGCCACAAATGTACCTTCGTAATGATTTACATCCTGCCATTTAGCAATAATGTTGAAGCCGATACCTTTATAAACATTATCATTTCTCAGGCTAACATTCGCACGATACTTAGGCGCATTGAAGTAACTGATCAGTCCAGCTTCAAGATCTCTCAGCT
>DASTIZ010000110.1:0-7239 GCA_035717045.1 Chitinophagaceae bacterium | reverse complement strand
AAACTCTCTTCACCATATCCCCAGCGATAAGCGATGGGAATATCGAAATGAACAAAGTTGGGCGCCTGTTGTGCATCCGCAGCCAATTTACGCGGATCACCACCGGCGGACATAGCGCCATAAGTTGCTCCGTGGTAGGCCTGGTAGCGGCAAAGTATCTTGTGCCTGCCCGTATACATTCTTGCCAGTTTTACCGCGTTGTCGATTGCTTCAGCGCCACCAATCGTAAACAAAGTTCTGTTCAAACCTTCTGGCGCAATTGATGCCAGTTTTTTTCCCAGATCTCCGCGGGCCTTTGTAACACAACTCGGCGTAACATAACTCACTTCCTGCATTTGCCTGGCCACTGCTTCAGTTACTCTTTGATTACCATGGCCAATATTTACATTCATTAACCCGGAAGAAAAATCAATATAACGTTTACCATCATAATCATACAAATAAACACCTTTGCCATATTTTACAGCGATCGGTGCAATACCTTTTTGCTTGCTCCACGAGAAGATCGTATAATCCAAATTATCCTGTATGATCTCCTGCGCTTCTGAAATAGTTTTTGTTTGTGACATAAAATTCTATTTTTTAAGTTCCCGTCACCATTTTTTTCCGGTAAAGTCGGGAGAAGGAAAAGGCCGGGAGTTTAATTTCTTAAGTGCATGCCATGCCGCGGTGTTATGTACATTCTTTTTACCGACCTTGATGAAAGTTTTTCGTTGATGAGTATTGCCGTAATCTTAACCGTGACTGTCACCTGCGTATCTTTATAATCATTATGTAAACAAAAATGAAAAGCCCTGTCGCCCGGTTCCATTTTTGCATAGTCGTTAATGATCTTACCTCCTTTTTTAATAAACCTGAACTGTTGTCCATTCTGAAACAATTCTGCATTTTCATTTTCCACGATCCAGTAATTGATATGCTGCCCGGTATCAAGTTTAGTGAGATAGGAGTTTGCTTCCAATGCAACCGCTGCTAACGGGTTGTATTTAGGAAATTTTTCCAGCACAGCTCCGGCATTTGCATTAAGTTCTTTTACGGCATCCATAAAAACCTGCTGGCCCGCCTTATCGGCATAGATGTAATAACTCCAGGCAACAGTGTTCTCAGGCAACGTAAAATTAAAGGTGATCTTGCTGCTACCGGGAGCGGTCAGCGAGTTAACTTTTACATTTCGCTCCTGGAAATTATTAATTACCGTATCTGATTTGTCGATATACGTTTCTACTTCCGTTGTGTACGAAGTATCATTATAGTTTTCAAAATAAACCGTTGTATTGAATTTCTGCGTAGCAGCACTTGCCGGTATACGTTGAATTTTGTATTTACAGGCTCTTGGTAACAATGCAGAATTGGCAAACCGGAATTTGTAGATGGCGGTTCTTGGTATGGTGATCGTTTTGCTCTCGATCTTACTGGTTTTGATATCCATGAATCTTGAGTTTGCCGGCATCTCTAAGATCTCAACCTCTTTCATTTCTTTTCCAGTGGCTTCTTCAAAAGAAAAAATCAGTTGGTCGCCTTCGGCAAAACCATAATAAACTACTTCTTCCCCCTTGATTCCAACTTTGACAACACTTTCGGCAACATCAATAGGTTGCTGGCCGTATCCAAATACGGTTAATACCCCGGCAAACATCATTGACAGAAAATATTTCCTCACCATAAACTTTCTTTAAATAGGTGGTATAATTTTTATGTTATCAACTTCGGCCTCTCCCACCTTCTCCCTCTCCGTTGCTTCGTCATCGCTCCGCTCTGACTCGCAGGGACGAGAGAGGAAGCGGTGCTGTAATGCCACGCCAAACTTTATCGCTTCCACTTCATCATTGATACAATTCCAAACAACAAAAGTCTCTTCGATCTAAGTTCCCCCTTCGGGGGACAGGGGGCTTTCAACTCATCCAATTCACCCCCGCCTCAGGATTCCATTTCACCGTACTCTTCTTCAGCTTGGTCCAAAATTCAATTGAACTTTTACCGGTTATATCTCCAACACCAAACTTGCTTTCATTCCATCCGCCAAAAGAAAACGGCTCGCGAGGCACGGGCACACCTACATTCACACCGATCATGCCTGCACTGGCATGATCAATAATATATCTTGCCAGTCCGCCATTCTGAGTAAATACGCTTGCCGCATTCCCATAAGGATTTGCATTTTCAATTGCTAATGCTTCATCGATTGTCCTGGTACGCATAATTGAGATCACAGGTCCAAAAATTTCTTCCCGTGCTACACTCATTTCCGGTTTTACATGATCAATGACGGTCGGTCCCACATAAGTTCCATTTTCTTTTCCTTCCACTTTTGCACCACGACCGTCTACCAGAACTTTGGCGCCTTCTTTTTCAGCCTCGCTGATATACCGCTCAATTCTTTCTTTTGACTCTTTACTGATAACAGCACCCAGGTTTTTTCCCGGAACTATCTTTCTTGCCTCATCACAAATCTTTTCAATAATATGATCAACATTGCCCACTCCTACCATTGCACTTGCTGCCATGCACCGTTGGCCTGCACAACCACTCATGCTCGCTGCCACATTCTGTGCCGTCATATCTGCTTTTGCATCCGGCAACACCATCAAATGATTCTTTGCACCACCTAATGCCAATGCCCTTTTGAAATTCTTTGTCGCCCTCTGATAAACGATCTTGGCAACTTTAGTAGACCCAACAAAAGATACCGCTTCGATTCCCGGATGATCGCAGATCGCTTCCACGATTTCGCTATCACCATGCACAACATTAAATACGCCATCAGGCAAACCTGCCTCTTTTAATAGTTGGGCTAATCTTCCAACACTTAGCGGAACTTTTTCAGAGGGTTTTATCACCATACAATTTCCCAATGCAATGGCATTGGGTATTGTCCAGTTGGGAACCATGCTTGGAAAATTAAATGGAACAATTGATGCCACAACTCCTAATGGCACATGTTCGGTTCTGCATTCCACTCCTTTACTTACTTCCAATACTTCACCGGTAACTAATTGTGGTAAGGAACAGGCAAACTCTGTTAGTTCAACACATTTTTCCAATTCTGCCGTACCTTCACCCATTGTTTTACCATTCTCTTCACTCACTAATGCCGCGAGTTCGTGCAGATTTTTTTCCAATAAATATTTATACTTATAAAAAACCTGTACTCGTTCTTTGATCGGCGTATGACTCCATTTCGAAAATGCAGCTTTAGCAGCTTTTACTGCGTTGTCAAGGTCCTTTGCCGTTGACATCGGCACTTTGGAAAGGAGATTACCGTCCAATGGTGAAATCACATCAAGGGTGCGGGCAGATGTAGCATCAACAAATTGCCCGTTTATATAATTCTGAACAGGGGAATATTTCATTTGATTTTAGTTATGGAAATGGGCTAAGATAACCAACTATGAATTTAATTGATTTTTTGGAGAAATAAATAGCCACGGAGTCACGAAAGAATACAGAACGTAATTTCCACGAATTCCGTGATTCCGTGGCATTTAAAATAGAGATTTAGTACTGCAAAAACACTGAACTAACCTTCTTCATCAATTCCCGTATCCTTGAATGATGTTTCTCACTCACCCGCCACACAGGCAAACGAAAATAATTCTGGCATAATCCCATTTCAGAAAGGTAGGCTTTTACACCACTCGGGCTTCCTTCGGCAAACATCGACGCAATTATGTCTGTGTATTTTAAATGAATGGGCAACGCTTCATTGTATCTTCCGGCCAGGCAAAGGCGAACCATCTCAGAATAATCTTTTGGATAAGCATTGGCAACGACCGAAACCAACCCTTCAGCCCCGGCAGCGATCATAGGTAACGTGATCGGGTCATCACCGCTGACGACCATAAAATCTGCCGGTTTGTTTTTGATTATATAGTTGATCTGTGCAAAATCACCGCTTGCCTCTTTTGTTGCAAAAACATTCTTGCATTCATTAGCAATTCTTACCTGCGTCTCGCCGGTTACATTCATCCCCGTTCTTGAGGGGACATTGTACATCATGATCGGCAATGGAGTTGCGGCATCCAGCGCTCTGTAATGCTGAAACAAACCTTCCTGGTTGGGTTTATTATAATACGGTGAAACGGACAGAATGGCACCATATCCCTTCAGATTAAAATTGTGGAAGCCATCAATCACTTCATTTGTGTCATTGCCGCCAATCCCCGCAACCAACGCAACACGACCAGCATTGATATTATTGACAAAAGAAAATACTTCCTGTTTTTCTTTACCATGTATCGTTGCACTCTCACCCGTTGTTCCCAATACAACAAGGTATTCACAATTGCCATCAATAATGTGATTGATGATCTTTTCAAACGATGCCCAGTCAATACTTCCATCCTGGTTAAATGGAGTAACAATTGCAACACCGGTGCCGCGGAACATTTCACGAAGAGACATATTCAATTTTAGATTTTAGATTGCGGATTTTAGATTTAGCTGAATAAAGTTACTGAAAGTACAAGTGTCCCGACGATGAATATCGGGATGCTGGCCGCAAGCGTCAGCATGCGACGCAACGAAAGTTTACTAGTAGGACAAAAGCTGACCTCATCCTCCTTCTCCTTCTCCATTTGGAGAAGGAGCGGTACCTATTACAATCCCAATCGACATATCTTCCATTTCAACTATAAAATATTTCCAAACTAGAAGTGCCTGCTGGATCTAAGTTCCCCATGTCATTGCGATCCCGCCATGGGCGGTAGAAGCAAGGGGACAGGGGACCGGCTACTCTTCCCAAAATCCCATCTTCCCAAACTTGGCTATACGTTGCTTCACCCTGTCATCTGCAGATAGTTGTCTTAATTCTTTCAACACGGGAATCAAGTGTGTTTTTAGTATCTGTGCTGACTCATCATAATTCCAGTGCGCTCCACCATCAGGCTCGGGAATGATCCCATCGATCAAACCAAACTTTAGCATATGATCAGCAGTAAGACGGAGTTGTTCGGCCGCGACTTCCTTTTTATCCCAGCTTCGCCACAGGATCGATGAACAACTTTCAGGACTGATCACCGTGTACCATGTATTTTCCATCATATACACGCGGTCGCCGACACCAATCCCCAAGGCACCACCACTTGCCCCCTCCCCAATAATCACACAGATCACGGGAACCTTTAACCGGATCATTTCATAAATATTTCTTGCAATTGCTTCACCTTGTCCTCGTTCCTCTGCTTCAAGACCCGGGTAAGCACCAGGTGTATCGATCAGTGTAATAATGGGCTTATTGAATTTTTCTGCAAGCTTCATCAGGCGTAACGCTTTCCTGTAGCCTTCGGGATTTGCCATTCCAAAGTTTCGCATTTGCCGCATTTTGGTGTTGATGCCTTTCTGCTGGCCAATGATCATTACCGTTTCGCCTTCCAGGTTTGCAAAACCCCCGATCATGGCTTTGTCATCCTTAACGTTGCGATCCCCAAAAAGTTCAAGAAAACATTTCGTCATCTTTTCAATGTACTTCATTGTATAGGGACGATCGGGATGACGGCTCAACTGAACCCGTTGCCAACTGGTAAGATGATCAGTGATCTCTTTTCGTTTTTGCAGAATATTCTCCTCGAGTTGCCGGATCGGCTCACTCATATCCATCTTGTTCTTCTCAGCATCATGCTTGTACTTCTCAATTGTCTCGATCAGGTCCTTAATAGGTTTTTCAAAATCAAGGAATTGACGGTTGGCATTAGATGGCATAGGCGATTAATGATTGGCGAATGTAAGAATAAATAAATAATAGGCTTGGAGGTGAGTTAAGAGGAATTCTCATCGCCCAAATGAATACCCAGCGATAAACTGAAACACCCATTTTACCCGTTGCTGCACAAAAAACGGGTACCGGCATAATCATTGCCATCTTTTTTTACCCTTTAACGACATGGAATAATTCGATAATTATTTCTATGAGAGTTACTATCATGGTTTTGGCATCTTTTACATTATCAAGTTCATTTTCCCAGGTACCTCATGTCAGTGATTCGTTTGCACCAGAGCAAAATATGGAGTCAACCTTTTCACGGCCTTATGCATTGATTGCCGGTGGCAGTAAAGGAATCGGGTATGCGCTTGCTGAAGCCTGGGCTAAACGCAACTACAATCTTATTCTTATCGCAAGGCACTGGGATAGTTTATCCTCGGCAAAGCAAAAACTTGAATCAAAGTATGGTATTCATGTAGAATTGCTTGCGTATGATCTGAGTAAAGAAGAGTCAGCAACTGAAATAGCAAATTGGTGCATGGAAAGAAATATTCCCCTAAAAGCCCTGTGCAACGTGGCCGGGGCCGGTGGATCACGGGATTACCTAAGTGCTGGGTTGGATACCCTTCGATACATGGTAAGATTAAATGTTGAATCCTGCATGGCACTAACACTCACACTTCTTCCCTTGCTGGAAAAGAATGCGCCTTCATATATAATTAATGTAGCCAGCATGGCCGGTTTTGCACCCATACCGATCAAGAACATGTATTCTGCCACGAAGTCTGCAGTCCTGTTTTTTAGCTACTCATTACGGCACCAGCTGAAAGATAAAAATATTACAGTGAGCTGTCTTGCGCCCGGACCGGTCTACACAAAACCCGAGATCAAAGCCGAAACAAAAAAACAATTGGGGAAATTTGGCGACAAAATGGCCTTGTCTCCGGACATTGTCGGAGAAAAAACTGTACGAAAAGCTTTAAAAGGGAAAATGATCATAGTACCAGGATTTTTAGCCCATACAATGTCCTGGTTTCTGCGATTATTGCCCGCGCGGGTATCCGCCTCCCTTTACAACCGGGTTAGCAAGAAATAAATCAGAAAGAGCGGCCATGAGTTTGCCTGATCATAAACCGCAAAATGCCGGGAAATGCTTTGCCAACCCGGATTGTATACCTGATCAGCCACCTGTTAAGCATTAGTTTTTGAAGCAATCTTCCCGCCTTCATCCTATTGGCAAATAATTTATTCCATTTGTCGGCGTAATTCCTTTCCATTTCTTCTCTTGATATTTGCTTTTTTAAAAACTCACGGATTTGTTCAGCAGCGATCTTACTTGCGTGCAATGCCATACTCATGCCGTTACCACATAATGGTGTTATCATACCGGCTGCATCGCCGGTCATCAGCACATGCTCGTGTACCAAATCCTTTTTATCAAAACTTATTTGTGAAATAGTCACCGGTTCCCGCCAAAGCATTTGACACCCGCTAAAAATCTTTTTCAAGTGAGGGTTGGCTGACAAGATGGTTTGTTCCAT
>DASTIZ010000109.1:0-8469 GCA_035717045.1 Chitinophagaceae bacterium | reverse complement strand
ATGTACCAGGCTTTGAAATTGAGCACTGAAAAACCAGCCAGT
Organism: Chitinophagaceae bacterium; assembly: GCA_035717045.1. Taxonomy (GTDB): domain Bacteria; phylum Bacteroidota; class Bacteroidia; order Chitinophagales; family Chitinophagaceae; genus VBAS01. The sequence continues at coordinate 8,427 of DASTIZ010000109.1, read as the reverse complement.
ACATTCACGCTTTCTGTGATCGTACCCGCGACATAGCTAAGCACTCCAAACATCCACCAAAAGACGTGTAGTGAGCTTTTATTGTTTTTCCAATGCGAGTATAGAACGGTAAAAAAATAAATTCCGAATAAGGTGGTCAGGATCGGGATGTAATTTATGAACTCCATTTTGACGATTTGAATGTAAAAGTGAATACAGATCAAAGAATATTTATCACCTGTTTGTAAAAATTAAATGCGGATAAATTGTTTTTCACGGCATATGATCTTACTCATATGCATAAATGATTCATCAACAAAATGCTGTCATTTTTTTGTAAAAGAACTTTTGATCTTTCTTTCATGACATTCCTGTGATAAAAAAAACTTTTTGCGAATCAATCTTTGTGCCCTGATATGAATTTTATGAAACGGATCATTTCAATACTGCTTATTCTTCTTTTCATCCTGTTTACAGCAACGGCATTTTCCCAAGAAGACACATTGTTTTCAAAAACGCTGACCGAGTTGGTTGTTACAGCTACGCGTACTGAAAGAAAGCTGAGCAACGTGGCAGTCCCGGTCCAGATAATTTCAAAGAAAGCTATTACACAGAGCGGTTCAGTCCGGCTTAATGATATTCTTTCAGAACAAACCGGTTTATATATTACCAGTGGCGGCGCTACCAGTTCGGCTGGTGGCGGCGTATTCGGAAACGGTGTTCAACTGCAGGGCCTTTCTCCTGACTACACGCTGATATTGTTAGACGGTGAGCCGATCATTGGGAGACAGGGAGGTGTGATCGATCTTTCGAGAATAACCGTCGGGAACATTAAGAAAATAGAAATAGTAAAAGGTCCATCCTCAAGTTTGTACGGAAGCGAAGCCATGGGTGGTGTGGTGAATATAATTACAGACCAGGCACAATTCAATAAGCTTGATGCTTCTTTCCGGTACGGCCGGTTTAACTCAACTGATGCCAACATTACAGCGGCAATAAAGAAGCAAAATTGGGGTTTGCAATTATTTGGCAATCGCAATAGCTCAGATGGATTTGATCTTGATAAAACAGTTCCGGGCAAGACGATCGATCCCTATGGAAGCTATACAACACAGGCAAGATTTAATTTTTATCCATCTCAGAAAACCAAGCTCAGTTTATCAGGAAGATATTATAATGAAAGGCAGGATAACTATTTTTTGACCGAGGATGTCGGCAGCGGGAATACGATCGCAATCACCGGCAATGGCCGCGTTAAGGATATGAACATAAATCCTGTTATCACGCAACAGTTCAATAATGATCTTCGTTCATCCATGCGGTTTTATTTCAGCCGATATGAGTACGAGCAAACATTGCTGAATGACGCCGATAAGTCCTCCTATTACTATGACTTTTTTCGCCAGGATTTTTACCGGGCAGAGAATCAAACTGACATTACGCTGCCTGCGGGAAATTTCCTGAGTATCGGGGCGGGGTTGGTTGCCGAAAAATTGAACACAACAAGGTACGCAGGCAAACGGTCAAATGATATTCGTTACGCTTTTATCCAGGACGAATGGAAAGCCAATGAGAAATTTACTTTGATCGGAGGATTGCGTTATGATGATAATTCAGCCTACCAATCGCGGCTAAGCCCGAAGTTAGCAGGTCAGTATAAAATAAATGACAAGCTGCGTATCGATGCCTCTTATGGTGCAGGGTTTAAAGCGCCAGATTTCAGGCAACTCTTTCTTAATTTTTTAAATACAGCGGCAGGTGGTTATGTTATATACGGAGCCAATGAAATCACAATTTCGGAGCTGGAAGCACAAAAGCAGCAAGGCGTACTTTCGGATATATTACCCAGAGCCTACCAGCTGGCTTTGCTTAAACCAGAGATCTCAAAAGGTTTAAATGCCGGTGTGCAATATGACGTTAATGACAAGCTGAATGTCGGTGTAAACTTTTTCCGGAATGACATTGATAACCTGATCCAGGTTGATATTATTGCATTTCGTAATAATGCGGCAGCCGTTTATAGTTATTTCAATGTCAAGGAAGCTTACACACAGGGAGCTGAATTCAATTCGTCCTATAAACTAAGTAATAGCTTCCAGTTGCAAGGTGGTTACCAGTTTTTGCTGACTGCCGATAAGGCGGATATTCAAAGGATAAAAGAAGGAAGTGTTTTTGCCCGTGATCGGCAAACGGGCGAAGCTTATCGCGTATCGAGAAGTGATTATGCAGGTTTGCCAAACCGGTCAAAACATATGGCCAATGCAAAACTTTTCTATGACAATGAAAAGAAAGGCTGGTCAGCATCACTTCGCTTTATTTATAAAAGCCGCTGGGGCACTTATGATAAAGATGGTAATGGGATCATCAACCGTGAAGATGAATTTGCCAGGGGTTCCGCACTGATCAATATCAATGCGGCAAAAACCATTAAGGCGTTTCGCCTGCAGGCAGGCATTGACAATCTCCTAAATTATAAAGACGAGATCAACCTGCCTGGGCAGCCGGGAATTCAACCCTATGTGCTAATAGCCATGAGTTTTAATAAGAAAACAAACACAAAATAAAAGACTCACCGAAGCCCCTCTCCTCGTCATTGCGATGCGGAGTACAGCGAATCGGAAGCAAGAGAGGGGTTGGAATAAGGTCAATTTCTTCATAAAAAAACAAAAACGATAAATAAGATGAAAACACAATTGATCGCTCTTACTGCGCTAACGGGAATATTACTCGCGTCATGCGATAAGGATGATGTGCCTGCGCCGGTAACTGTCCAAACAAAATCTGTGAACAATTTGCCAGCCGATACTATTGTAGGTATTTCCTCAATGGGCCAGCCTTACGGTTCCGGTAAATACACATTATACAGCCTCGAAACAAATGCTGTGATCGCCAATACCGATTCTGCAACCGCGAAATGGGATATTGGATTTCGCGGAACTACAATAATCATCAATGGTGGTAACAGTGGTCCCGGTGCCGGTGGCGCATTTGTGTACACAGGGACGTTTTCGGATCTGAAAACGATTCCAGTCGATTCAACCTTCCGTGTTGATAATGCTCCAACTTCATACGCGATAAGAACAGGAAGTGGCAACGGCTGGTATAATTACAACGGAGCAACCCAGTTAATCACTCCGATCCCGGGCAGGATATTGGTTGTTCGCACCGCTACCGGAAAATATGCCAAGATCGAGATTCAAAACTATTATAAAGGGGGAGTTACACCTGATGCAACCGCGTCTGATAATGTGAAGTTGACTACCCAACGGTATTATACATTCCGTTATTCTTACCAGTCCGACGGTAGTAAAAATTTCTAAGAATCCATATGAAATCAACTACACGAGCCGCTTCAAAATGAGGCGGCTTTTTTATCGGAAACAGTATGTGTTTGCTTAACTTCGCAGACTTTTTATGAGTCAGAGATACAGGGAATATCAACAGTTGAATTTACCGTTGATCGGGCAGGAGATACTGGCCAAATGGGCAAAAGAACACGCATTTGAAAAGAGTGTGAGTCTCCGTGATGGCGCCACACCGTTTGTATTTTATGAGGGCCCACCGAGCGCTAATGGTATGCCCGGTATTCACCACGTCATTTCCAGAACATTAAAGGACCTCGTTTGTCGCTACAAAACCATGAAAGGTTTCCAGGTTAAGAGAAAAGGCGGCTGGGATACACATGGTTTGCCAATCGAACTGGGTGTAGAAAAAGAACTGGGAATTACAAAGGAGGATATCGGTAAAAAAATTTCTGTTGAAGAGTATAATCAGAAGTGTCGTGAAGCGGTTCTCCGGTATAAAGACAAATGGGATGAGATCACGGTCAAAATGGGATATTGGGTTGACCTGGACGATCCTTATATCACTTTCAAAAATGAGTACATTGAAACGTTATGGTGGTTGCTGAGCGAGTTATATAAAAAAGGCTTGTTATATGAAAGTGTAAGTATCCAACCTTACTCTCCAGCGGCAGGAACAGGATTGAGTTCGCATGAATTGAATCAGCCGGGAACTTATAAGGATGTCAAGGATACAAGTTGCGTAGCCATGTTTAAAATTGTCCGCAATGAAAAAAGTGAATTTCTGTTTGAGAGGTTGTCATTGACTCCCTCTCCTGTCGGAGAGGGCAGGGATGAGGCGTTTTTTCTTGCATGGACGACCACTCCATGGACACTTCCTTCAAATCTTGGGTTAACTGTAGGTCCAAATATTGACTATGTACTGGTAAAAACAGTCAACCCTTATTTACATAACGAGATAAATGTTGTTCTTGCCAAAGCATTGCTTGCCAGGTATTTTAAACCTGAAAATGAAAATGATTTTGCAGGATATAAAAATGATGGAAAGAACCTTCCCTATAAGATCCTGGCTGAATTCAAAGGAAGTGATATAGAAGGTTGCGAATACGAACAATTGCTGCCGTACGAAGCAAACTCACTTAACGAAATCCAACAACAAACTCCAGACGCCAAACCATTCAGGGTACTGCTTGGTGACTTTGTAACAACTGAAGAGGGAACCGGCATCGTCCATACCGCTCCTGCATTTGGTGCAGATGACTTTAAAATCGGTAGAAAATATAACATCGGCATCCTCATCATGGTTGATCGTGAAGGAAAATTTGTTGATGGACTGGGCGAGTTTAGCAACCGCTATGTAAAGAACTATAAAGACGAAAAGAATTATGTTGATGTAAATGTTGATATAGCTGTAAAACTTAAGAAAGAGAACAGGGCTTTTAAAGTTGAGAAGTACGAGCACAGTTATCCTCATTGCTGGAGGACAGACAAACCGGTTCTGTATTATCCTCTTGATGCATGGTTTATTAAGACCACAGCGATCAAGGACAGGATGGTTGAATTAAATAGAACGATCAACTGGAAACCAAAATCAACCGGTGAAGGAAGATTTGGGAATTGGTTAGAGAATATGGTTGACTGGAACCTGAGCCGTTCAAGGTTCTGGGGAACGCCATTGCCAATCTGGAAAACAGAAGATGGCGAAGAGGAGATTTGCATTGGAAGTATTGAAGAACTTTTACAAAATTCAAACAAAGCAGATGCAGTTCTGGGAACTCACAACTCACAACTCACCACTGACAAACTTGATCTTCATAAACCATATGTTGACGAAATAATCCTCCTCAGTAAATCAGGCAAACCGATGAAACGTGTACCTGATCTTATTGATGTTTGGTTTGACAGTGGCGCTATGCCATATGCTCAATGGGGCTTACCTGATACAAGCTCGAAAAAATTTGGCGCGCTAAGCCCCGAAAATTTTTTCAAATATCATGAGGTGGCTGAGCCCCTCTCCGGCAGGAGGGGGGGTTGGGGTGAGGCCTTTCCGGCAGACTTTATCGCCGAAGGCGTTGACCAGACACGGGGATGGTTCTATACACTTCATGCAATTGCAGCATTGGTATTTGATTCGGTTGCCTATAAAACATGTGTATCAAATGGCCTGGTACTGGATAAGAATGGTAATAAGATGAGCAAGCGATTAGGAAATGTGGTGGACCCGTTCAAGACGATTGAAACATTTGGCGCCGATGCTACAAGATGGTATTTAGTTACCAATGCTTCACCGTGGGATAACATGAAGTTTGATCTCGACGGTATTAAAGAAGTGCAGAGAAAATTCTTTGGTACGCTTTATAACACTTACCAGTTTTTTGCTTTGTATGCAAACGTGGATGGATTTACATTCAAGGAAAAATATGTCGCATTACCGGAAAGGCCTGAAATTGATCGCTGGATACTTTCTTCATTGAATACGGTTGTAAAGAAAGTAAATGAATTCATGGACGATTATGAGCCTACACAAGCTGGTCGTGTTGTTGAAGATTTTGTCGACGAACATTTGAGCAACTGGTATGTTCGTCTTTGCCGCCGGCGTTTCTGGAAAGGAGAATATGAACACGATAAGGTCTGTGCCTATCAAACTTTGTATGAATGTTTGGAAACCGTACTAAGATTGATAGCACCCATCTCACCGTTCTTTAGCGATGCGATCTTCTGCAATTTAAATGCAACTACAAAACGCTTCAACCAGGAATCAATTCATCATGTTGATTTTCCAACAGCTGATGAAAAGGTGATTGATGAGGCATTGGAAGAAAGAATGCAACTGGCGCAGGACGCCTCATCGTTGATACTCTCATTGCGCAAAAAGCAAAGCATAAAAGTGCGCCAGCCACTCCAAAAGGTTTTGATTCCTGTGCTGAATGCTTCAATGGAACAGCAAATCAAAAAAGTTGAGGACCTGGTCAAAGCAGAAGTGAATGTGAAGGAAATCGAGTATTTGAACCCGGAGAACACATTCATCAGGAAAAAGATCAAACCGAACTTTGTCGCATTGGGCAAAAAATTGGGGCCGAAGATGAAGTCCGTGTCAAACATGCTGGCTCAATTTACCCAGGATCAAATAAGAATTTTGGAAAAAGATGGGCAATATTGTTTGACAGTTGAGGGGGAAGAATTAATATTACAGGCTTCCGAAGTTGAGATCACAAGCGAGGATATTCCCGGGTGGTTAGTGGCTAATAAAGGCCAACTTACCGTTGCATTGGATGTAACAATTACCGAAGAATTAGAGCATGAAGGCAATGCCCGTGAGTTTGTAAACCGGATCCAGAAGATCCGCAAGGACAGCGGGTTTGAGCTTACTGACAGGATAGAGGTTGGAGTAATCGCTGAGAATGCCCGCCCGGCAGTTGGACGAGGATTAAAAAATTCGTTAGCTCAGTTTAAAGACTATATTTGCGCCGAAATTCTGGCAGATAAACTCGAATTTTTGCCCGAAAACGACAGTGGAATAGAAATTGAAGTGAATGATATCCAACTAAAAGTGATTGTATCAAAAAAAGCTTAACAGTATGGCTACCAAGAAAAAGCCAGCATCAAAAAAAGCCAGCAAGCCAGTGAAAAAGGCGGCTCCCAAAAAACGAGCGCCTAAGAAAGTTGCCCCTAAAAAGGCAGCTAAACCCGCAGCAAAAAAACCGGCATCCCAAAAGCCAGCAAAAGTTGCTGCAAAAAAACCTGTAGAAAAAACCAAAGCAGCGGATAAGAAACCGTCTGCTCAAGAAAACAAATCTTTAGTTTCCGTTAAACCCCAAATAAAACCCATAGTGAAAAAAGAACCTCCAAAACCCGTGAAAGTTGTGATACCGAAGACTTCAACAAAGTCTGTAAAGAAATATGAGCCTGAGTTTACAAAATCCGTACTTGATGCACAGGAACAAGATGCGGGAGCCCCATCGATGAGGTATTCAGACACAGAGTTGACAGAATTCAGGGAGATAATCATGAAGAAACTGGACGCTGCCAAGAAAGAGTTGAACTATCTGCAGGGCCTGATCACAAGAAAGGATGAAAGTGGTGATATGGATGAAGGACGTTACATGACCATGGAAGACGGAAGTGTTAGTATGGAAAGAGAGCAACTGAGCCAAATGGCAAGTCGCCAGATCACGTTCATCGATCACCTCGAAAAAGCACTGATGCGCATCGAAAATAAAACTTATGGCATTTGCCGTGTTACCGGCAAGCTGATCGATAAAGCAAGATTAAGGGCAGTGCCTCATGCTACGCTAAGCATTGAAGCCAAGCAAATGATGAATAAATAAATGATCAGACACAACTGATTAAAACCGTCTCGCCCCCGGGCGAGACGGTTTTTTTTACTTTTCTGGATTTATTTTTCCAAGTAACTTGTTGCCAAATGTTTTCTCCGATGATTCGTCAGCTGTTACTCCCTGTTTTTTTATTTCTTACTATAGCCATTAGGTCACAAGTTGTTTCCGGTCCGATGCTGGGGCCGATAGAATACCGGGATGCAAAGATCTGGCTCGAGGTAACGCAATCAGTGAAATCCGTTTCGCTTCAGTATAAGAAGAAAGGTGATACAAAAACAAAAACCATTATTTATAAAGGACAACTGGGAAATGAATTTAACCCATTGCAAATGACAGTGGGTGGTTTGAATTTTAATACCACTTACGAGTACCAGTTTATCATTGATGGAAAGGTATCTTCTGCAAAGGGACAATTCACTACAAAAGATCTTTGGCCATATCGCAAGCCGGTTCCCGATTTTTCTTTCCTCACCGGGAGTTGTGCATATTTTAATGAGCCGGAATTTGACAGGGTATTTACAGATCTGGTAAGACTGGACAGGCCAGCTGCACCCTATGGAAAAGATTCATCAATTTTTGAAACAATGGCTAAAGAAAAATCAGCTTTTATGTTATGGTTAGGGGATAGCTGGTACACGAGGGAAGTTGATTATTATAGTGAATGGGGCTTGTGGTACAGAGCACACCGTGACAGATCGAGACCCGTGTTACAGAATTTTTTGAAAGCTATGCCGCAGTTCGCCATTTGGGACGATCATGATTATGGTCCAAATGATATTGGTAAGAACTATATCTTAAAAGATGCAAGC
>DASTIZ010000108.1:0-5837 GCA_035717045.1 Chitinophagaceae bacterium | reverse complement strand
GCTGCCAACGCTTTTATCAAAATCCGTGTTCGTAATTACCTCAAATGATTTGTCTTTCGCCCGCATACCATGATAGGCCAATCTCAGGTATTCATCAGCCAATGCATTGATATCAGTCAGTTCTTTCTTTCCACCGCCACTTCTTGAATGCTGGATCATGCTTTTTACGATACTATCAGCTCTTTTGCCATGATGATTTATTTTTCCGAGATTCTGTTTAATATCATCCGCTATTTCATTGGCCAATTGCATATTGCCAATTGCCAATTCACTTTTCATTTCATCAACCAGTTCATGGCTGACCTCAGAAAAATTATTAACAAAGTTTAACGGATTTTGTATTTCATGGGCAATACCGGCGGTGAGTTCACCCAATGAAGCCATTTTTTCGGATTGGATGAGCTGAGCCTGGGTAGATCTTAATTGATGTAAGGTATTTTCAATTTTTTCATTTCGCTGTCGTAAAGTTTCATTAGCTTTTTTCCTGTGCTGGTTATTTCTATAGAGCAACAAACCAATGACTATAAAAACCACAATACCTGACGTTAGCAGGTATATTCTTAATTTCTCGCGGGCTTCTATTTTTTCTTTCTCCAGTTTTTCCAACTTTGCCTGCTCATCGACAACAACATCCTGAAAGGCAAGAAGGTTTTTCCGTTCTTCTTCACTTAGACTATCACTTAATGATTTGGCCAATTTTAAATACACAATGGCACTATCTGTTCTGCCCAGGTGATCAAAATAGGAAGCAAGCAGATTAAATGCATCTTTTTTCCCAACCGGGTCCTTGCGCTTTTCAAAAATTTTCAAACTTTCTTTGGCATAATACAAAGCAGAGTCAATTTTTTTTAAGTCCGCATAAACACGACTTAACGAAACATATCCCAGGGCCCTGTGCACATAATCATTTGTCTCATTTAAAAGCGCCATGCCCTTTAATATGGTATGGGCAGCTAAATCGAAATTTCCCATCCGTTTATAGGTATCGCCCTGATATAACATGGTACGCCCCATTTGTGGATCTTTCAAATCTGAAAACACGGATTGGGCCTTTTCAATCAACACGAGTGCCGAATCGAATTTTCCCGCATTCATATAAGCAATACCCATGTGAAAGTTTAGCGCCGCAATAATTCCTTTGTCCCCGACTTCTTTTGCATATTTTTCGGCTTCCCGGTAATTTTTCAATTGATTGTTGATATTATCCTCCCAGTTTCCGGTATACGCATTGAGCAATCCGATTAAATCGTAGGTCCTGGCTATCGCTTTCAGTCGTTCATGCCTCGGGCTTTTGCCCGGCGCCAACCCCCAAATAGTTTTTTCAACACTGGGATCCTTGGCAATTTGTAGTGCTTTTAAATAGAATTCCAATGATTTTGAAAACTTTTCCTGTTGCATCAGAATAATCCCCATTCCTGCCAATATAGAGACTTGATCAAATTTTAGATTTAATTTGACAGCAATAGGCAAGGCTTTTTCAAGGTAGAAATTTGAACTATCGCGATCCTCAAGCATGTAATAGAACGCCAGGCTTCTACAAATATTCATTCGGGCTGTATCACTTCTTGCATCGGATAGAGATCTGTACAAATTATTCAAATATGGGTTTTTCTGTTGCCCTGCAATAAGTGATGGCAACAGGCATAGTAAAATTATTTTTAAAAAGATTTTCATTTTTTTTTATTGTTTCACAATTGAATAACAAATTCACTTCCTTCACCTTCTTTCGTGTTTACCCTTATGTCGCCGCCATGTGCTTTAATAATATCATAAGCCAGGCTCAAACCCAGCCCTGTTCCTTGTCCAGCAGGTTTAGTGGTAAAAAAGGGTTGGAAGATTTTATCCAATGTCTTTTGCGGAATGCCATTGCCATTATCGCTGACATTTATTTCAATTTTCCCATTGATTTTTTTTGTACTTACTGAAACTGTCGGCTCATAGCCATTCAAATTCTGTTTGCTTTTTTCATCAACCGCATAAAAAGCATTATTGACTAAATTGAGGATGACCCTTCCCATATCCTGTGGGATGATCCTGACGTTTCCGATGGCTTCATCAAAATCCGTCTTCATCGTTGAATTAAAGGCTTTGTCTTTTGCACGAAGCCCATGATAGGCTAAACGCAAATATTCACCTACTAATGCATTTAAGTCGGTCGGTTCTTTTTTACCTGAGCTGGTACGGCTATGTTGCAGCATACTTTTCACAATCGCGTCAGCTCTTTTCCCATGATGATTTATTTTTTCTTCGTTGCTGATCACACCCGTTGCAATCGCTTTGACTTCTTCTAAATTTCCTTTACTTGCTTCTTCTTTTAACTCTTCAAGTAATTCTTTATTTACATCGGAAAAATTGTTGACGAAGTTCAACGGGTTTTGAATTTCATGGGCGATGCCAGCGGTGAGTTCGCCAAGTGAGGCCATCTTTTCTGATTGGATGAGTTGTTGTTGCGTAGACTTTAAATCATTATATGCTTGTTCAATTTTCAATTTGGCCTTTTGCTTCTGGCGATTGGCCCTGAATAGTATAAAAGCAATGATCATAATTCCTATCAAACCGATTAGCAGTATATATACTCTTACTGTGTTCTTGTAAGCAGCTTTTTCCTGTTCTGCCTTTTGTTTCCGGGCCTGTTCACGAACGTTGATCGCCTTCAATTCGTTTTCTTTTTCGGCCGAAAAAAGCTCATCTTTTGTCTGGACAGCCAGCCTAAAATACTTGAAGGCACTATCTGTATTTCCTTTGTGCTCGTAGTATTGTGATACGCATTCATATCCGAACTGCAACTGGTTATTGAAATTATTCTGAAGTGCGAGTTTGACAATAACACCTGCATAATGCATAGCACTATCAAATTCCTGCTTACTTAAAAACGATCGCGCCAGGTTTACATAAAGTCCTACAGTGTTGCTTGCATCCGCGGAAACCGGAATTCCAGCTTTTGAAACAACGATCGCTGAATCAAAATCTTTTTTTACAACATAGTTTTCTCCCAATGTTCCGTAGACGGCAGAAAGGAGTATGTTATTATTGTCTTTCCTTGCATAATCCAAAGCTTTTAAGCCGTACCAAAGGCCGGAGTCGGGCATGTTCATTACAGCATAGTCGCTGGCAATCGCGTTATAACAAAGGGCCAGTTCACGGTTGTTTTTTAACTTAAGCGCCAAGGGAAGTTCTGCTAAGAAGGATAAATGTGCTTGTTTTATATCTCCTGCATACCATAGCGCCTGACTTACCCTGTAAAGAGCAAGCACTTCACCATAAAGATCTTTACGGTTATGGAAAATCTTAACAAGATCAAGCGATTTATCCAGCGCAGTCGCATAATCGCCGGTCTTGGACATCATTCCTATCTTCGTCAACTCAACATAGTCCCACGAAGATTGATCATTTCTTTTGCTGAAATAATTCTGCAAGGCTGCAGCTATAGATTTGAAATTACTGTCGCTCCTGATCGCTTCGAGATAAACATGGAGACATTCCTGCCTTTCATAATCACTCATTGCTGCCTGATAAACGGATTTTACGCTGTCAGGTAATGGTTGAGCAAATATCCCTGACCAGAAGAAAAAAGTTAATAAGGAACAAATCAGTTTCATGCCATCAATGGTTATGCGGTATTTGAATAGTAAACTCGCTTCCTTCCCCTTCCTTCGTTTCCACTTTCAATTCACCGCCATGTGCTTTTACAATATCATAAGCCAATGATAAACCCAATCCCGTTCCTTGCCCTGTTGGTTTCGTGGTAAAAAAAGGCTGAAAAATTTTGCCCAGCACTTTTTGCGGAATACCATTGGCATTGTCCTTAACCTTAATTTCAATCCTATCCTTTTCCTTTTTTGTACTAAGTGTAACAATTGGTTTATAGCCGTTCAAGCGCTGTTTTTGTTTCTCATCTACAGCATAAAATGCATTGTTGATAAGGTTGAGAATTACACGACCAATATCCTGTGGAACTATATTGACTTTCCCAATACTATTATCAAAATCAGTCTTAAGATTTGCATTGAATGATTTGTCCTTTGCTCTTAAGCCATGGAACGCTAATCTCAAATACTCATCTGTCAGCGTATTAATGTCTGTTGATTCTTTCTGCCCCGTGCTGCTTCTTGAATGTTGAAGCATTCCTTTTACTATAGAGTCAGCTCTTTTTCCATGATGATTTATCTTTTCTTCGTTGGCCCTGATATCATCAGCAATTTCAATTGCCTGTTTGTTATTGCCTGTTGCCAGTTCACTTTTTAGTTCATCAACCAATTCTCTGTTTACATCAGAAAAATTGTTGACAAAATTCAACGGGTTTTGTATCTCATGCGCAATACCTGCAGTCAATTCACCCAGCGAAGCCATTTTTTCGGATTGGATCAGCTGTTGTTGCGTGGCTTTCAGGTGGTCGTACGCCTGTTCAATTTTTATTTTGGCCTTGTGTTTTTGGCGGTTGTTTCTATAAAATATGATTGCGAGCAAAAGCAGCACGCCTATGCCGGCCAACAAAAAATATATTCTTATTTTATTCCGGTAAGCCACCTTTTCTTTCTCAGCATTCTGCAATCGTTGCTGTTCATCGAGGGTGAGTTTTTGAAACTCAGCCAGGCTTTTGATCCTCGCCTGGTTTATACTGTCATTGGTCCTATGAGTCAGCGCAAGATATTTGTAAGCGCTGTCAAACTGATGCCTTAACTGGTACACGAGATAGACGTTCTCATAAGCGACCCCGATATGATACCCGAGCGCTGACACAGCTCCCAGTTTTTTTGAAATGTCGAGCTGTTTCAACGCATAATAAAGACTCGAATCCTTGTTTTGCTTATCGGCGTAGTACTGTGACAGGTCGCGATACGCTCTTACTAATCCATCAAAATTATTCTGAGCTGTACCCGAACTTATTCCTTCATAAAAACAGCTCAGCGCCGTGGTGGTATCCCCCTTTTGTAAATATATTATTCCCTTATAAAAAAGAGCTCCTGACAGGTATTTCTCACGACCAGACTTCCTGGCAATTGCTTCAGCTTCATTTTCGTAATACAGTGCAGAATCGAGGTTCCCTGCTTCCAGGTAAATCCTGCCAAGATTCAGACTTCCCAATACGGAACGGGCGGGGCTATTGATTTCAACAGCTATTCTCTTAGCTTCCCGGAAATGAATTATTTCCTGTTCCCTGTTCTTAGTTTCCCGCATCAATATTCCATAAATGTGATGAGTGCACGACAGCGCATATAACCGTTTCTGTTGCTCCTGTCTTAAAGGATGAACCGCCCAATAGTATTTATCATTTTCTTTTTTCTCACTGATCGAAAACGCGTCCAGGAGGCTATGAAGAGCTTCGGCAAACCGGCCCATATTTACTTCCTGGTAGGCTTTGCGGGTTAATGAATAGGCCTCGTTAAGTTTTTTATTGCTTTTCCTGCTTATCTGTGCTGACTGATCCCCATAAAAAAAAGCGCTGTCACGGTTCAGCTCTTCATAATAATCATAAAGACGAATAGCTGCTTCGTACCGAATGGAATCATCAGTTGAACTAAAGAATTGATGTCGCAAACTGTCGGTAAGAGATTGCTGGGCTCCGGATAGTGCAGGCAGCCAGAGACAGATTGCTATTTTCAAAAATTTCATCTCCTGGTGTTAGTTGGCTGGTAACTGAATAATGAATTCGCTTCCTTCTCCTTCTTCGGTGATTACTTTTAATTCGCCGCCATGTCCTTTGGTTACAATGTCATAAGCCAAACTCAATCCCAATCCCGTTCCCTGGCCTGTTGGCTTAGTTGTAAAGAAAGGTTGGAATATTTTGTCCAACACTCTTTGAGGAATTCCATTCCCATTATCCTTTACCTTTATTT
>DASTIZ010000107.1:0-9336 GCA_035717045.1 Chitinophagaceae bacterium | reverse complement strand
TGAAAGACTCAAGATTCAAGTCTCAAGACTCAAGAACTATTCCTTCTTCATTTTTTCCATCGGTAAATTAGGATCCCTGCTCCACTCATGCATACTGCCATCATACAATTTCATTTTATACCCTAATGAACGACCAACGAGATAATCTACGCTGGCTGTTTGACCAGTGAAGCAATAAACGACCACTTCTTTTTCCCTGGCGGGGATCACCGATGAAAAATTCTTTTGTAATATTTCTAAAGACTTAAATGAGTTTACAGAGTCGATCATGTCCGGGTAAGGAATATTCTTTGCGCCGGTTATATGCCCATCCCGCGGATAACCCGTCGGGTCGCCATCATACCATCTTTTCATTCTTGCATCTACAATTTCAGATGTTTGGGCGCTTAATGCATTTTGAACATAATTCTTGTTTACAAACAAACCATTATCTGTTGCCACAAAATTTCCTTTAGTAAACACGGAAGGCTGATCCGTTACCGGGTATCCTGCTTTTTTCCACGCTTCGATACCACCATTTAAAAAATATACTTGTCCCTTTAATCCATAATTCTCCAACGACAAGAACATCCGGGCTGCGATGGTAACATCAGCACCACGATGACAGATCACAACTTTTGAGTCTTTATTGATCCCGAGATTCTGCAAAACTTTTGTAGCCGTCTTGGGATCAGCAGGAACGATGTTTGCCTCAGGTGTATTAAACGCAAGCCACTCGGGCCAGAGAAAACGGGAACCTTCAATATGTTCTTTATCATAGTCTGCTTTTACAACAAACCCGGTATAAAGAATAACAAGGTTTGGATCTTTCAGATTGTCATGTAACCATTGAGGCGAAACAATAATATTATTCTGAGCGCGGGATGTAAACGCGATCACTAATAACACAAGCACAACAAAATTCTTTCTCATAAAATATTAACTGGGTGAAGAATATTTTCAGAAAGGTAGGTTGACCTCCTGAGTAATAGAAATCAATTTATGACAGGCGGTGATATGAAGATGTAAACTAGTCTTTTTTTGACGGAGTTTCCACAATTACCGGAGCTTGTTCAGTCTTATCACTATTGGTGAGTCTTATTTCCTTTTTTGTCTTATAATTCATCAGGTAAATATCAAAGTTCTTTCCTTCACGCGTACTCTTATCCATTGCCAGCCACTCACCATCGCTGCTCCAGCTATGCCAGCCGCTATTAAGGTCACCCTCAGTTATCTGCCAGCTCTTTTTTGAATCCGGAGTAATCGCATAAATCTGTGTTTCTCCCCTTTGTTTTGACAAATAACTGATAAAGCCATATTGACTATTATACTGTGGCGGACCTGCATGGTATTCGAACCATTGTACTGTGGTATCGGACATTGGGAAATGAGTAAGCTGAATTTTATTATTCAGATCCAGGTCCATCTTCCATATTTCAGCAGGAACAGTTCTTCGCACACTTTTATCGGGGCGATAAGCCATCACAAATTCATTTCCGCCGGGAAGAAAGTGCGGGTCGCGTTTTGTTGATACCGTATCATTCGTGAGCTGTTTGAAACTCCCGTTTTTGAGATTTACTAAAAACAACTGTCCCCTGAGTTTGCCAATACGGCCCAGGACGATCATTTCAGTTCCTCTGTTACGGCTTCCCATCCAGCTATCTTCCAGTTGCAGGTCCGTAATTTTTCTCTTATTATTTCCATCAGCATCCATTTCATATAAGAAATAGCAACGATGACAAGTGTCAACATCGCTGATGTAATAAACTTTATCCTTGTATGCGTAGTAAACCCATTCTACTCCCGGTGTATTGGTAATGTTTTTCTTACCGCTCCCATCCATGTTCATCGAATAAATATCATAGTTATCTTTTTCACGATCTTCAAAAACATTGTACACGATTTTATAATTGTTACTTTGTGAAAAAGAAAGCAACGGGATTAAGACTAATAATTGAAGAAGTAATTTCATGATTTCTTATTTAATCCTGAAAATCCTGCCGCCGGTAGGCAGGGTTTAGCTCGCCTGGTCATAGGATTTCCTGATCCAGTCGACCAGGTTTTTATTGATCGACTTTTCATCTTCCAGTTTTATGCGATGCGTACACATGGCATTCCAACTTCCGGCTGCCTCTACATTTCCTGATGGAGCCACTCCTTTTATATTCAGGCCAATATCCAACCTGGTCTTAGTAGACGGCTGAATAATCGCGAACTGTTTTTTTCTCCGCAAGCTCACATAGGCTTTTTTGGGCGATACTTCAATATCGTTCCCGAATTTGTTTACTTCGTTCATGATCTTCTCATACCAGGGTTTCAGGTTTTCTTTTCCTTTGTATTGTTCGGTTATCCAATCCGTTTCGTTTTCGGCAGCACCGGCATGGCTTTGCATCGCATAATGCACCACCATATTTGCATTGCCATGCGTGAAACCATGCTTCTCTTTTAAGAAATTTACCAGTTCACCATGTTTGGCAAACCCGGATTTATTGACGATGGTTATCCACTCATTTAATTTTTTTCCTGTACTTTTCTCGATATTGGCAATTTGTGTTGCGTTCGCTTTTTCAATATCACTCATAATATAATTTTTATTGAGGGCAAATTATTAAAATCAAACCAGCCGGCATTGTAAAAAATTAACCTGTGGTTCATACATATGGTAGGCTATGATGATCGGAAATGGTTTTATCATTAGGGCCCACGTTTTGAACCCCCGCCCATGGTTTCAATCCCGCCCATGGTTTCAACCCCGCCCACGGTTTCAACCGTGGGCTTATAGAAAATTTTATTGAGGGCAAATTATTAAAATCAAACCAGCCGGCATTGTAAAAAATTAACCTGTGGTTTTTACATATGTTAGGCCATGAAGATCGGAAATGGTTTCAACCGTGGGCTTATAGAAAATTTTATTAGGGCAAATTATTAAAATCAAACCAGCCGGTATTGTAAAAAATTAACCTGTCATGCAAGTGGTAAGTAATTCAGATAGGGACCTCTCTTTTCAAGATAAGCGACAGGATTGATACCGGAAAATGCCTGGAACTCCTTAATAAAATGTGCCTGGTCAAAATAGCCGCATTCATAAGCCAGCATTGACCAATCGATCCTTTTTTGCTCCCCGATCAAATGAATAACCTTCTGAAACTTATAAATACGTGAAAACATTTTTGGAGAGAGCCCTACATATTTTTTGAAAAGTGTGATAAGATGCTTTTGCGTGATCCCTGTCTTGTGCGAAAGATCTCTTATCGTCCACATTTGAGGTGACAGCGTTAATTGACTTACTGAATAATGAACGAGCCCATGATTCTCCATCCTATTGCTTCCCTTTTGCAAAAGATGATCCTCCAGAATATAAAATCTTTTGTCGATACAAGCTTCATGCAAGATCGCTTCGCGAACAGTATTGGCATCATTGCCCCAGACGCAATCAAGCCCGATCGTAAGATCATTTAATTCCGCCATTGGAAAATCAACAAAAGGATAACAACCCCCTGGTTTAAAATGAACACCGATCATATGGGAAACCGAGGCATCAATAAGAATATAATTCGTCTTCATCCCGGATATCCAGCCTTTCGCAAAAGACGTATATGAAGTTCCCGTTTCATTATGAAATAGTTTTTTTGGTGTTTCCGTAAGATCGATTAAGAGGTCAACAGAGCCATCAGGCAACAGTTTTTCCATGGCATGCTCTGCATGAAGTCCTTCATAGTAGAATAAAAAGTCTACGAACTGAGACAAAGGTGGCACCGGCTTATGAATGCGATATATCATGAATATTTTGTAATCGTTAAAATCGTTTGAGCCCAGATTTGAAATTATCCAAGCCCACGGTTTGAACCTTGGGCGCAAGTTTAAACCGTGGGCTTTTATTGGATATTATTGACATTTACTGATCGCCAGCCCGTACGGATGTACTTTCACAAGCATGATCTTTGCTTTTACAGCAGGGTCATCCATCATGAATTGCAGGGCTTCCTTTTCATCCTTTGCATAAAACACAACAAGACCCATCATGCCAGGATTGTCAAGAGGAAGTTCGGTACGCCCCGCCAATACCACAATGCCCTCGTCTTTCTTTTTGATCAATCGCTGGAAATGCTCGCCAACAATTCCCTGCTCACTGGCATTCCAGTTCTTTTCATCCTGGTATTTTTCAGGCAGCGTAAGCACACCCAACCATGCTTTTTTATCCTTTGTGTCATTTTGCGCAAATGAGTGTATTGCCATGAAGCATGCGAATACCAATAATAGTTTTTTCATTTTATCTTTTTAGATTTTTTTCGTAGATAGCGATCCACTCGTCGGGAGTGATCTTAGACGCTAACTCACCGATCAGTTCAAACGGTATGTCAGCGGGATTCTTATACCGGATACAACTTTTGCCCATGTCCAGTCTTTTAGGCGAAGCTTTTGCATGCGCAGCGGTGAACCATTTTAATAAAGCCGGGTCTGCGTATACACCCATATGATAAACCGCAATAAAATTTTTTTGAGATGCTATACCCATAAAAGGCAACGGATCTTTAGGATTGCAATGGTACCCGGCAGGATACTTTGAATGCGGAACCGACCAGCCGAGCATCCCATAACCCATTGTTTCCTGGAAACCTTTGGGAAGATTCTTTTTGATAACAGAACGAAGTTTAGCAAAAGCCTTTTGT
This sequence comes from Chitinophagaceae bacterium, assembly GCA_035717045.1. Taxonomy (GTDB): domain Bacteria; phylum Bacteroidota; class Bacteroidia; order Chitinophagales; family Chitinophagaceae; genus VBAS01. The sequence goes on along the minus strand of DASTIZ010000107.1, from coordinate 4,687 downwards.
CGTTCTTCGGGTATCTCAGCCAAATACGCATCAGGTGTTGCTGCTTTTGATTGCATAAACGAGATTTAAAAATTTAAAATACGGAAAAACTCGGGCCATGGGCCCATTTCTTCCTTGTATTGCTTGGCCATCACTCTCGTTATTTGAGCAATATGAGTGAGATCATGCACAACCCAGGTAGCCAGTAAATTTCTTAATGTTACCTCGCCCAGCTTTGGGTGCATTCCTTTTTTATCAAGATCCGCTTCGGTTAAATTCAATGATCTCAGCCAGGATATATTGTCCTTACGTATTTTTTTAAACTGGCGCAACAATTGGTCAAGCGTTTTGCCTTTGCTTTCTTCATACTGCGCAAAACGGTCCCAGGGTGTAAATGGTTTTGATAAACCAAATTCCAAAATAATTTTTGTTCTTGCGGCCCAATCGGTTCTTTCTCCATGTATCAAATGACCAATAACATCATACGGGGAAAATGTTTCCGGCCCTTCATTGTTCATGATCCATCCATCATCCAACCCGCCGAGCAGCGTTTTCAAAACTGCTGGAGTACGTTCAAGAATTTGGTATGACTTTTCAAGCGTGTATTTCATTTCTTTTTCTTTACTCTATTGTTCCCGCTTGTACGGCGGGCTGATTTTTTACGTGCTTTGGCGATCTTGTTGTACTCAAGCGATAACTGCACCCAATAGTCAAGTTTCTTTTTTGTGGTTAGCACACCGGCATCAACAAATACAAAACCTTTCATCACCTTACCTGTAAAGTCCATGGGTTCGCATCCTTCCCTCTCCAATACTTCATCATATTTGGCAGGATCAAGTCTTACCATCAGCCTTTCTTTCTCCACACCCAATGCCATTTTATCATTTACCATAAAACATAAACCGCCAAACATAGCTTTCTCCTCCACATTTTTATGCGTTTGAGAAATCAATTCTCTCACCATGTCAGCAAGTTTCTCGTTATAAGCCATAGTTATTTCTCACAGATTTCACGGATTTACACAGAACCATTAGTTAATAATTCTTATTAAGCTTTCCTTGTCCTTTAAAGTACTTACATTGAAATTAACCAGGAATCCGATTTTCTTACTTGACAGCTTGAGGTAAGTAAGCACCTGTTTCTTATGAACATCATGTAATGCTTCAATAGACTTTACTTCAATTATTACTAAATGTTCGACTACTAAAGCAATCCTGAATCCTAACTCCAGCAAAACACCATTATAATTAACCGGCAACCCTCTTGTGAGATAACTCTTAAACCTAGTTCCATCAATTCATAGACCAGGGCATCTTCATAAACACTTCCTAGTAATCCGGGTCATAATGTTTTATGTACTTTGAAAATCGCTCCTCTTATCTTATATGTCAAGTCATTCAAATCCACAATCTTAATTTCTGTGAAAATCTGTGCAATCTGTGAGAAACTATGCATTCAACATATTTTGTAATTGTTCATTCTTATTTCTCAGATCAATCCCACCTTCAATCATTGATTTCAGATTAGCCATATAAAAAGTCCAGCCTGTTTTACACCCGATATGCCAGTTTTGCTTTGCTTTCTCATCGGTTGGAATTTCATCCTGGATCAATTCGACAATATGCTCACCTTGCTCCTCATAAATTTTCACTGTGCAATTACCTGCACCGCCAAATTTGAATTTGAAAAGATCTTTTCCATTCGTTTCCAGGACCTGGCCATGCTCAACCACTTCATCCGGATACCCATGCCACCACCACGAATAGGTATACCCGCTTTGTACCGGCTCATTGCTTTCACACAGGGTGCCATCAACTTTTCTATATTCAGATCTCCTGAGAAACCAGAATTCGATGCCAGCCCTGGTGGCCCAGCACCAGTATAATTTCTCTGCCGGCGCTTTAACATTAATGCGAACCGTAAACCGGCTCCAGTCAAAGTCTGTCATAGCTAATTTTTGTATCGTGAATAATAAAAGTCAGATCTTTTGCCTGGCATTGCAGGACCTCCGTCAATAAATGCATGAATGGAGTCCGGTGTGATCATCTCGTACGTAATGCGTTTTGGAAAATCATGATCATGTTTCTCAGCCACAAATCCTTTCTCCGAATGAGAACTGATCCTAAATGCTAGTTCCTGGTTTTTATTTTGTTCATTTACCCTTGAGATATAGTAATAGTTACCCGACCGGTAAGCCAGTTTCAGGGTTTCCAAAACCTTTGATTGACCGGTAACGGAAAAACTCATGCTTTCGCCAAGCATAACGCTGTCATTATGTGCCAGCCAGGTTTCCATGATTGAGCCGCCATTCTTTTTCTTCATCGTCCAGCTTCCTTCCAGCCATTTGAATGACTGCATTTTACTTTCATTACTCGTTTCAGTAAAAGCGTAAAATGAAAAGGCGATAAGGATTACAACAAATAATCGTCGCATGTTAATTCATTAATGTATTTCAGTTCAGTGTTTCAGTGGCATTTGTTTTTGCCACAGATGCACTGAAACACTGAGTTATTTCGTCATTACTATTTATTTTATATACTGCTTAGGCACTGAATGCAGACCGATCCTGTTCCCTTCGCTATCAATGATCACAGCCATATACCCATATTCTGCGCTGATCTCGGTTTTAGGAACCATGATCTTTCCGCCGGCGGCTTCAACCCTGTCCAATACCATTTGAACATCAGGATTTCCATTCAGGTAAATCAGTGGACCATCCGTGGCCGACGGTTTATGAAAACCCCGGCTGTCGACCAATGCTCCACCTACCCCTGTCATCATATCATCGATCGGGAACATCCGCATTTTTATGTTATCAAGATCGAGCGGATTTAATTTGATATTAAAAATAGCTTCATAAAATTTCGTTGCCCTGTCAAGGTCTGTCGTGCCGATCTCGAACCAGCTAATAGCAGTATTCATTTTGTTTTAATTTAGAATTACAAGTTAATGCTTTGAAGCATAATCCGATCCATTTGCAGTATCCCCTTAACCGCCGAAAATTGTCAGCAATACTCATTAAAGAACAGGTCACTGCAAGCAATGACCTTTTCCATCGATGAGATCATTGTTGGTTAATATCTTTCCCTTCTTTAAGTCTTGCAATGTTTGCATTCACCGCAGCCTTTACCTGTTCATTTGGCGCCTGGGCTAATGCTTTGTTTGCATGCTCAAGGGCTTTTTTATAATCTCCTTTTGCAGAATAGTACGACATAAAACCGGCATTCACTGTAAAAGCATCACCAAACTTTTTTTGCGCAGCATTAAAAATTTCCAGTGATCTATCTATTCTTTTGGCTTGTATCAGGCCACGTCCAATGTTCAAATACTGATTAGCATTTGCAAACACCAATGCTTCATTTATTGTTGAATCAGCCTCCTTTAATCTATTCAATTTCGTGTAAGCTGTAGCCAACGTATTTAATGTTGAGTATGTCTTCGTCAATGCAGCCCGCTGCGCCCAGCTTAATGCCTCTTCGGGATAAATATTTTTATTGAGAGCAAAATTGGCGGCACCCTGCATAAGAAACGGGTTGAACCCCCGGCCGCTTGTCACTTGTTCTCTCAATCTTGCCATTACAATATTGTCAACATCCACATCAATCCTGAAAGGGACAGAAAGTTTTTCCCATTGCATGGCGATCACACAAGATTTGTCTTTGTGTTCGATAAATTCATATTTCAGATATTCCACGCTCTTATCGAGGGCAACTGGTTTTACATCTACACGCAACGCATCGAATTTGGGATCATAATAAAAGCTGCCCCATGCTTCGGATTGATTGGAAAAAATGATCGTCGCCTTATCCGGCCATAAAGCCATGTGCAAACCATACGTTCCCGCTTTCAGGTCTTTACCTTCCACCTTCACGTCATGCTCAAAAGTGATTGTTGTATTTTCATTGGCGCCGGCACGCCATGGTTGTGTATTTTGATTTGTGTTTAAATTCAGCGAGGTAAATCCATAGGTAACAACATTCCCATCCCCCCATATTTTTCCTTCCCGCTTGTTCACATCCGGTCTTGAATATTTGATCGTAATACTAGTAATACCTACCTCCTCTGAAATTGTTGCCCTTGGATTACCGCCGCTTGGTGGAAGATCCATTTGGGCTATTGACGAATAAAGGAAGATGAACAGGACAAAAGCTGCAAGAAAAAACTTTTTCATAATAATAGTTTTGATTTAACCCGTTGGTGTAAGTGAACTAAGTTACTAAAGGTCAGAAAAATTAAATTTGAAATACCGCCGTCTATCCTTTGTATCGTTCACTCGCAATTGATTTCAGCATCTAAGGATCTGGTTACAATGGCTGGTGAACATCCCTCATCCATCTCAAATGCTTTAAAACTAATGCTGTTTGCTGAGGAAAGTAGGCACCCCTTTCAAGGTATTTGATCCGCCGCTGCGATAGACTACGGATCAAAACCAAAGAAATTGTCTCAGTTTAATTTTCAAACCACGGAGACCTTTAGGTTAAAAGGTCCTTGAGTAGCTCTTTGACAATAATTGAATAGCAGATAAAGCAAATGGATTAAATTAGAAAGGAAAGTGGGTGAACTTTACGGAGTCATAGACACAAGGTCTACTCAGTGTATTAGTCCCACTCTCCCTTCATGGTTGCTTAGGCCCATTTAGAATGGTAAGTCCTTAAAGACTAATTAAAGGTCTTAGGCTACAGCAACCTTTGTTTAATTACTAAAAACA
>DASTIZ010000106.1:0-10060 GCA_035717045.1 Chitinophagaceae bacterium | reverse complement strand
TCTGGTGTATGGAAGTTGCTGAATTGCCCGCCTGGTTATTTGAAGAATGTTATCACACAGTCGGTGATCTGGGTGAAACGATCGCGTTGTTATTACCCGAAACAAATACTAATAACATTCCTGACAAATCGGTTTCCTGGTTTTTAGAATCTTTTATCCGTATGGAAAAAGCAGATGAATCGGTAAAAAAAGATTTTATTATCACCAGCTGGATGACAATGACCAAGGATGAACGTTTTGTGTTTAATAAACTCCTTACCGGCAATTTCAGGATCGGTGTTTCGCAAAAAATGATCGTCAATGCACTGGCGAAAACAGTAGCGCTGGAACCCAGTGTGATCGCTCATCGCATAAGCGGCAACTGGGACCCTTCCACCACTTCCTTTCAAGAATTACTAAGCGCAGAAGCAACCAACATTGATTTTTCAAAACCTTATCCATTTTATTTAGCCTATGCGTTGGATACAGATGTACGCCAATTGGGATCCGAAAATGATTGGCAGGCCGAATGGAAATGGGACGGGATCCGGGGGCAAATGATAAAACGCAACCAGGAGATCTTTGTATGGAGTCGTGGTGAAGAGTTAATGACCGATAAATTTCCCGAATACCATGGGTTAAAAAATTTGCTACCTGATGGAATTGTACTGGATGGCGAGATCATCCCGAGTATTGACAAAAAACCTTTGCCATTTGCATTGTTGCAAACCCGTATCGGAAGAAAAAATGTTACCAAAAAACATTTACAAGATGCACCTATTGCATTTTTTGCTTATGATATTCTTGAATTTGAAGCGCAGGATATTCGCGAATGGCCATTGGACAAAAGAAGGAGCTTGCTGGAAGACATCGTTACCCATCTTGATCATCCCGTGTTACTATTATCGCCGGTAATAAATTTTTCTTCCTGGGACCAGCTCGCCGCGATCCGTGAGAGCTCAAGAGAAATGGGTTCGGAGGGTGTTATGCTGAAAAGAAGATCATCAGCGTACCAGGTCGGCCGTAAGGTAGGCGATTGGTGGAAGTGGAAGATCGATCCATTGGTGATCGACGCGGTGATGATCTATGCACAGAAAGGTCATGGAAGAAGAAGTAACCTTTACACCGACTACACATTCGCCGTTAAAGACGGAGATAAACTGGTAAGCTTTGCAAAAGCATACTCGGGATTAACGGATAGAGAATTTGCCGAAGTAGATGCCTTTGTAAAAAGAAATTCATTGGAGAAATTCGGGCCGGTAAGAACAGTAAAGCCTGAACTGGTTTTTGAAATAGCATTTGAAGGGATTGCAGCTAGCAATCGCCATAAATCAGGAGTGGCATTACGATTTCCACGTATCAATCGCTGGCGAAAAGATAAAAAACCCGATGAGATCAATACCCTCGAAGACCTGAAAAAAATGCTCGAGATCTACGGGAAGTGATTGGGCAGTCAACAGTCGGCAGTCGGCAGTCAACAGTCGGCAGTCGGCAGTCGGCAGTCAGCAGTCGGCTCCCGATAGCTATCGGGACGGCAGTCAGAATAATAACTGACGTTCAAATTAAGATAAATCAGACTTCAGACCTCAGACCTCAGACTTCGCTCCTCTTAGTTAAATTGCATCATGCCTGACCTGAAAAAAACAAAAGGTTATCACATTATCGCGGGGATGATGACTGCACAGGGCAAAAGGCCTTTTCAGTTCCAGGAACAAACATGGCAGCACATTGTTGACGGCAAAAGCGGGTTGGTGAATGCCCCGACAGGTTGTGGAAAGACCTATTCAGTTTTTCTCGGAGCAATCATTGATTTTATTAATCGTTATCCCGACGATTATGAAAAAATAAAGAATAGCGGGCTTCAGCTATTATGGATCACTCCATTGAGGGCATTGGCCGCAGATATTGGCCGTGCCATGGAAGAAGTGATCAGCATCCTGGATCTCAAATGGAAAGTCGGAATAAGAAATGGAGACACGTCAACGGCAGAACGAGCCAGGCAAAAAGCCCGGATGCCGGAAATATTGATCATTACCCCGGAAAGTCTTCATTTATTAATTGCACAAAAAGGTTATGCTGAGATCTTTTCGTCTTTAAAAATCATCGCGGTTGATGAATGGCATGAGTTGTTGGGATCAAAGAGAGGAGTCCAGGTGGAGTTGGCTATTGCGAGAATCGTGAATTGTGAAACGTCAGACATCTCACATCTCACGTCTCACGTCTCGCGACTAAGCATTTGGGGTATCAGCGCTACCATAGGAAATCTTGAAGAAGCAAAGGAAGTTCTTCTTTCTCCCCTCTCCGCCAGGAGAGGGGCCGGGGGTGAGGCGATCGTTCGCGCAGAAATGAAAAAACAAATCGAAATCGAATCCATCTTTCCTGATGAAATAGAAAAATATCCCTGGGCAGGCCACCTGGGAATTAAACTGATCAATAAAGTGCTGCCGATCATTCATCAAAGCAACACCACACTCATCTTCATAAATACCCGCGGGATGAGTGAGATCTGGTACCAGCAATTGTTGAATGCATCACCTGATCTTGCCGGCATCCTTGCCCTCCATCATGGAAGTGTGGAAAGAGAACTGCGGGAATGGGTTGAAGAAAATTTACACACCGGGAAATTAAAAGCTGTTGTTTGCACGGCTTCCCTCGATCTTGGTGTTGATTTCCGTCCCGTCGAAACGGTGATACAGGTAGGTTCACCCAAAGGTGTTGCCCGCTTCTTACAACGTGCCGGGCGCAGTGGTCACCAACCCGATGCAATCAGTAAAATATATTTCCTGCCGACACATTCACTCGAGCTGGTTGAAGCGGCAGCCCTGAAATCCGCGATCAAAGAAGAATTAATTGAGAGTCGCGTACCTATGCTTTTATGTTATGATGTATTGCTTCAATGGCTTTGCACACTGGCGATTTCAGATGGGTTTACTGCGGATGAAATGTTGACCGAGATAAGAACCACTTATTGCTATCGGGAAATCACAGAAGATGAATGGCAGCAAATACTGCATCACCTGATTTCAGGTGGTAATGCATTGCAGCAATATGACGAGTATAAAAAAGTAGAATTGATCGACGGCGTGTACAGGATCACTAAAAAAAGGATTGCCTTGCGACATCGTTTACATATTGGCACGATCGTCAGCGAACCCATGATGAAAGTGCAAATGCTCAATGGCGGATTTATCGGGGTGATTGAAGAATGGTTTATCAGCCGGCTTAATCCCGGTGATGTTTTTTCATTAGCGGGGAGAAAGCTTGAATACGTATCATCAAAGGAAATGACGGCATACGCAAGGCGGTCAACTGCCAAAAAATCAATTGTTCCAAGTTGGCAGGGAGGAAGAATGCCTTTGAGCGCAAATTTGGGAAGAAAGTTGAGGGAGACGTTGGATTTGGTGAGTCGGCAGTCTACAGTCGGCAGTCTACAGTCGGCAGTCGGCAGTCGGCAGTCGTCAGACGTGAGTCATCAATCAGTGTCTCACGACTCACGACTCACGATTCACCAAATTCCGGGTCAGTCCACATCTCACGACTCACGTCTCACGATTCACGAAGTTCCGGTCGAACTCTCCACGCTTCAACCTCTCTTCGAATTACAGGAACACCTCTCCCATTTACCAAAAGCAAATGAATTATTGATCGAGCATATAGAAACTGATGAAGGTTTTCATTTATTTGTTTATCCTTTTGAAGGAAGATTGGTGCATGAAGCCATGGCGGCGATCCTTGCCTACCGCATCAGTCGCATCACGCCTATCACATTTTCATTTGCCATGAATGATTATGGATTTGAATTATTAAGTGATCAGCCCATACCCTTAGATGATTCAAATGCGTATGAGTTATTTTCTCCTGAAGATCTGTTTAACGATATTCAGCGAAGCGTAAACAGCACGGAGATGGCCAAAAGAAAATTCCGAGATATTGCAACGATTGGTGGATTGATCTTCCAGGGCATGCCGGGTGAAAGAAAGAAAGCAAGACACCTGCAGGCATCAGCATCATTATTGTTCAATGTATTTAATGAATACGAACCACATAACCTGTTGCTACGACAATCATATAACGAGGTTTTTGCGCAGCAAATGGAAGAAACAAGATTGCGTGATATGCTGACGAGAATTCAACGATCAAAGATCATCGTTAGTTTCCCTGAACGATATACACCATTTTGTTTTCCAATCAAGGTGGACAGCTGGCGTGAAGATCTATCATCAGAAAAATTAGAAGACAGGGTGAGAAAAATGCAGATTCAGCTTTTGGAGTGAGACTGGATGCTGGATGCTAGTATCCAGCATCAAGCATCCAGCATCCAGCATCCAGCATCCAGCACCCAGCATCCACCTTTGCCCTAAAACATTTAATTTAGCACCCTTCTTATGAATGCCCTTGTTGCCTACACCATCAATGAAAATGATTTTGTGCTGAGCCCTGAAAGAGTGATGTACTGGGAAAACCAAAAATCACTGATCATTGCCGACCTCCATATTGGCAAGACCGGTCACTTCAGAAAATCGGGGATCCCTGTTCCTCAAAATGTCTTTAAAGAAGACCTGCAACGTCTTTTTTCCCAAATCCTTTACTTTAAAGCGGAAAGGCTCATCATTGCCGGCGATCTTTCACACAGTAGATCAAATAAAGAACTGGAACTGTTCAATAAATGGCGCCATGATCTTGACGGACTGGAAATGGTCCTGGTCAATGGCAATCACGATATACTTGAGAAAAAATGGTACGAAGAAATGAGAATAGTGACAAATGATTGCCTTGATATTGAAAACTTTTCTTTTTGCCATGATCCGGAAGAAGCGTCGGTAAAGAATCCTGCACATTATACATTTTGCGGGCATCTTCATCCGGGTATCAGCATCCGCGGTCGTGGAAGACAATTCTTACAGTTTCCCTGTTTTTATTTTGGTAATAATATCGGCATTCTTCCGGCATTTAGCCGTTTCACCGGTTGTGTAAATGTAAATGCAAGACAAGGGGAGAACGTGTTTGCGATAGTGGATAAGGGGATCATGCAGGTGCAGTGATCAGTCGGCAGTCGGCAGTCGGCAGTCGGCAGTCGGCAGTCGGCAGTCAGCAGTCAGCAGTCTTCAGTCTTCAGCCCGCAGTCGGCAGTCAGGTGATAACTCATTTTATTAAATGGTGACTCTATACTATCTATAATTGGCTTTACCCTGACTGCCGACTGCCGACTGCCGACTGCTGACTGCCGACTGCTGACTGATTTACTTTTTTCTCTTCAGCGTATTGTAGTCAATAAAATAGATAAACCGCAATGTTAGCTCATTGCCATGTCGCAAGTCAAGTGTCTCGCCCAGGTTCCGGAGGTATTTTCTATGAAGCGATCCGTCAACAAACTCATCGTTTCCAAGAAAATTTTTCCAGCCGACTACAACACGGCTTCCTAAACGAAAATCCCAGGTGAAAAATGCATCGAGGTTAAAAAAGTTCACGTTCTCATCCTGGTTCGGAATAAAGGCACGCGGAATATCTCTTCCCCGGGCATCCACATTTGCAAAACGCTTATGAAGAACCTTGCTCCAGTTATGACGAACACGCATCGTCAGGTTCATTCGCGGGGTAAAGTTGTAGACCCCGGAATAGATGGATGTGATATCAGTAAAATCAACAAAACTGATGATTGGATCGCCATTGAGTTCTCTTCCTGCAAAAACGATATAATCAGTCTCCCTTTCATTTCTGTTTGACAGACTCATTGTTATCTTATTACTGAAGCGATAGCGAAGTCCCAACTCGATAATGTGGTAATCGTGTTTTTCAGGAACATGAAAAAAACCCTGGAGATAATTGTAACTAAAGAAAAGTTTTTTACGACTATCAGAGCTTCCTTCAATTTGTCCATAACTCCAGGCAGGTCTTTTCGCATAACGTGATGGCGTGTTTAATACGAAATAATCGTTTTCACCAAATGGCATTGTACCCAGGTTGAGAGTTACGTCCCAGAAATTTTTAAACACCCAAAAGCCGGTAACGGCAGCGTCGAGGTAGCGAAAAGAATGCGGTTTATAAAGCCAGAAATATCTTGAGGTTAGCCTGTAATTGTAGGTTAAGAAGTGGCCTTTTGGCGTGAACTGATTATAACTTAGCTGTCCTGAGTAAGCGACTTCATTGTTATTGAATAATATTCCCAGGTCGTTTGGATCATATTTATCGGAAAAAATGTGGTTTTGCAGGTAGTATTGAATTTTACCGCTCACCTTGCCCACACGAAGAAGAGTACTGAATCCGTCATAACCATTGTCCCCAAAGATTTTACTGTACCGCGTTGCCCCGCGGAGATTATACCTATTCTGTTTATCAAAAAAACTAAAATCAAATGCAGAAACATTAGCGTCCCGGTTAGTTCCCTCTCTTATAACATTGGTGTTGGTAAATGTTATATATGACCTGTTCTTTAATGCCTGGTCAATGACAATGATATTATAGTTTGCCAGGGGTTCGGTAACAATGCTGCTATCCTTGCCAGACAACTTATTTCTTACAATTGCCAATTCTCTTTGCGCGATCGCATTGAAAAAACCAATACCCAGCTTATTTTTTGTACGCCCGGATAATTTTATTGCATTATACAAATTGGTTACGGCCGGATTCTCCCTGATCTCGTAATTCGGTGCGCTTTGCTCAAACCTTTGGACATCGTCAAACCCCTGTGGCCTTTCACCGACCCTTCTTGAGTAAAACAATCCTGCTTTATTAAAAAGCTCGGTTCCTTCAGTAAAGAATGGACGGTTCTCGTCGAACTTGATCTCATAAGGTGTAAGGTTGTTAACGACATTATCCGAAACCACCTGTCCAAAATCAGGGATGATCGTTGCATCCAGTGTAAAAGCTTCCGTGATCCCATATTTAAGATCCATGCCACCGCTTTTCAACCATTCCGTCTTATTGCGATCACCATCAGGAGATACATTGATACCCGTAGACAGATAAGGAGAAAAACTTAAACGGAGCGGCGGTTCGATATTCCTGATACCAGAAAAATCTCCAAATTGGTTGACAAAACCATTGACATTCGGATCTACAAAATTCCAGAATGAGTTTTCATTGTTTCTTCGTGTAAAACGCATGAATTGGATTCCCCAATCCTGCAGCTGTTTATTTGAAAAACGTAACGAGAAATACGGGATCCGCATTTCAACAGACCAGCCATTATCAAGCAGCCTTGTCTTACTTTCCCAAACAGCATCCCATGTTTTGTCACCGTAATCGCCAAAATCGCCGGTAAAATTTGCGGAAAGCCTCGCATCTGTTTGCACGTTCGCGGAGGTAACCAGGAACTGAAAGCCGTTCTGATTATCATTATAAGTATCGAAGAAAACAGAAAAATAATCAACATCGGCTCGCTGTTCGCCATCCCTTGCGGTCAATTGTTTTCTTATCAGGGCAGGGTCATCATAAAGCATGGCACCGATATAAACGGCGGAATTATCGTAAAGAATTTTCACATCAGAGCGCACCGATGCGGGTTCACCAGCCTTTGGAAAGTTTTGAATAAAATCACCGGCAACCGGCGCTAATGCCCATACCGCTTCGTCAAGACTACCATCAATTTTGGGGACGGTGGAAATTTTTACTGCAGCCAGATTCCTGGTTTGAGAAAAACCATATAAAGAAATTACCATCAAGGGTACCAGAAAAAGGCGTCTAATGGCCATGCAGTTAGCTAATTAACTAACGACAAATATAATCCATATATTCCGCCTTACATAACGGTCGTTATTGTTAAAATTTGGTTCCCCGGGTTGAGCCTTGAATTAGTTCATTTTCTTTTTCAAAGTGCTCACCTGCTGATGAAGGTTGGTAACAATATTGGCCAATTGGTTAATGTCCCATCGCTGTTGTGACACCGCCCTGCTGATCACGACCGATGCCTGCCATAATTCGAGCACATCATCCGAATTGATCTGGTAGGGCTGGTAAGCCGGGTTATCGCTTACCAGGGTCAGCCTGTTTTTCGCCCGATTATTCTTATCTATTCTTTTATAAACTATTCCTTCCGATCTTGAAACTACTATATAGGTATAGTTGTTTTTGACCTCGTCGAGGGTCTCAACTTTTTCACCTACAATGATCGAACCGCTGGGTGTCGGAAGCATCGAATCACCCATTATTTCAAATGCCCGGTAATTACCACCCGACAACATCGGGAGCGTAAATGTGTTCAGTTCATCGATATAATCCGGATCGGCATAACCGTTCAGGTACCCGGCCGCGGCCTTCATGGGTACAAAAGGAATGTCAGGCCGCCCACCTGCCAGTTTCATTGCCCTTCGTTTGGCCAGGTAGTTTCCCTTATTCTCACTCAGGTCCTTTCTCAAAATATCATCCATGGAAAGTTTGAAGATATCGCAAACTGTCTCCAGCACTTCCAGGTTGGGTCTTGCTCTTTCTTCCTCGTATGCTCCGACAAGTGATCGTTTTATCCGGAGTTTATCGGCAAACTCCTGTTGTGTCCAACCGCGCAACTTACGCAGGTATTTCAGATTTTGATTGGCTATATTCATAGAAACTAATTGACTTAGCTGCAAAATACTAAATATTTTGGTTTGTCAAAAACATTTTTTTTGACAATTGGTATTTGTCAGGCCGAAAAAAACCAAACATCTTTGCCGGAATAAAAGCCTATGTCAAAAACTAAGAAAGCAGCGGCAAAAAAAACTACAGGCCGGACAAAAGACAAGCCAGTAATCCTTATCACTAATGATGACGGTGTATCAGCCCCCGGTATAAGTAACCTCGTGGATGCGGTAAAAGATCTGGGAAAAATAATCGTGGTGGCCCCGGACAAACCTCAATCCGGGATGGGTCATGCGATCACGATCGGCTCACCACTAAGATTACATCCTGTTCATATTTTCGATGGAATAGAAGCCTATCAATGTACAGGTACTCCAGTTGATTGTGTGAAACTTGCCGTCGACAAAGTGCTTCATCGCAAGCCCGATCTCTGTCTCAGCGGCATCAACCATGGCGCCAATCACAGCATCAACGTGATCTACTCCGGTACTATGTCCGCTGCTGTTGAAGCAGCCATTGAAAGTATTCCATCCGTTGGATTTTCTTTACTTGATTATAGCATTGAAGCTGATTTCTCAGGAGCAAAAAAATATGCCCGTATCATCGTCAAGCAATTATTGTCTTCAATCCAGGACAAGCATATGATCCTGAATGTGAATATCCCGGCGGCAACTCCTGAGGAGATAAAAGGTATAAGAGTTTGCCGGCAGGCTTATGCGAAATATGAAGAAGATTTTATTGAACGGCATGATCCGCATGGCAGGAAATACTATTGGCTTACCGGCGAATTTGTAAATTTTGACAAAGGCAAAGACACTGATGTGTGGGCCCTGGCAAATAATTACATCAGCGTGGTTCCCGTACAATTTGATATGACGAATTACGTTTTAAAAACAAAATTTGAAAAACAGTGGCAACATTTATCCTGAAAAGAGATAACCTCAGGCTTGGATTGATCCTTGGTTTGCTGGGCCCTGCGCTTGGTTTGGTGATCGTTTACTTTTTAAAATTTCCTTCTTACAGCTTTACTGATTTTCTTGATTACTTTTTTAAAGACACAAAGCTCATTACTTCAATTGGTGCTTTATGCCTGTTGGCGAATGCCGTGCTTTTCACCATTTATATCAATACGCATCGCGACAATACAGCCAAAGGCATTTTTGCAACAACCCTTGTTTATGGTATTGCAATCTTGATCATTAAAGTTTTTATCTAATTAGGACAGGGCTTCTCGTGCTTATTTGATGTCACTCAGTCCTACACCCTTTGCGTAGAACTAAACACGGAGACCTTTAGGTTAAAAGGTCCTTGAGTAGCTCTTTGACAATAATTGAATAGCAGATAAAGCAAATGGATTAAATTAGAAAGGAAAGTGGGTGAACTTTAAGGAGTCATAGACACAAGGTCTACTCAGTGTATTAGTCCCACTCTCCCTTCATGGTTGCTTAGGCCCATTTAGAATGGTAAGTCCTTAAAGACTAATTAAAGGTCTTAGGCTACAGCAACCTTTGTTTAATTACTAAAAACA